>NZ_JBHUYJ010000119.1:0-17312 GCF_042668715.1 Streptomyces sp. NPDC057271 | reverse complement strand
ACACCGGGCGGGTCCGGGCGCCCTCGGTGGCGGTCGGACTGCCGGCCGCCGTCAGGTCCTCGAACAGGGCACGTGCGTGAACCAGCGCCTCCCGCAGCTGCTCCGTGGAGGCCGCATCGAAGTGCACCGCACGGCGTACCGTGCGCAGGCCTTCCACGTGGTGCGGATGGTGCACCGACAGGGCGGCGAGCTGTTCCTCGCGCCGATCGGGCTCCGGGAAGCCGCGGGTCGCGGCGATCCGCGTGAGGAGCTCCTCGGCGTCGGCGACGGCCTGCCGCGGCGCGTCGACGAAGCGCTCCTGGAGCATGGTCCACTGAGCGGCGTAGTGCTCGCGGACCGCCTGCTCCAGCGGCAGAGGGCGGATGCCGCCGTGCCGCTCGACCCGCTCACGCAGATCGCGGTGGGCTGCCTCGCTGTCGCCGCCGTGGCTCTCCAGGGTGCGGTCGTACTCGGGGCCGAACCGTCGCTCGAGGGAGCGCGTGCCGCCGCCCGTGCCCATGCGGGCCCGGAGCAGGAAACCGGCCGCCAGTAGCGCGGCGAGCACCGCCGCGAGGACGAGAACTGTGGTCAGGGTCGACATGGCTGCCTTCCTGGATCGTGACTCCTGGTTGACTGTCCGTCACTGTTTTTCGGGCGCCTGACGGTTCGGCTTGCCGCTTCCCGGGCGGTCAAACCCACGTCAACCGTCGTAGCCTCGTAACCGTCGCGGACAATCGGCGCGGCCGGGACCGTACGGGGGTAGGAGAGCGGCATGGACAGCTCCCTCTGGCTCCTCGTGGCCCTGGTCCTCCTGCTCGTGGCGGCGGGATGCGCGGCCGTTCTGCTCGTACGCGTCTTCCAGGCCCGCCGGCTGCTGGTGGACGCCGGGGTCCCGCTGCAGTCCAAGGCCCTGTTCTGGGCTGCGGTGGTGTACACGGTCTCGCCGATCGACCTGATCCCGGACCCGGTCTACCTGGATGACATCGGCGTGCTCCTGATCGCCCTGCGGGCCCTGCACGCGGCGGCCGCGGGGAGCGGGGCCGCCGTCAAGAGGCCGCCCACGCGCCCGGACGCCTCGACCAGCCGTCCGGCGAGGGTTCCGCCGCCCCCGTGACCGTGGGTCCCGGCGCGGCCCGGGCGGCCCGACCGCGGGCCTGCTCGGCCTCCTCCCCCGCCGCCGACGTGCGGCGGGGGACGGCGGGCGTCAGATTGGAGGTATCCGCCCCACGGGGCGCAGACGCCTCGGCGGGCACGACGGCCCTTCACCGTCCCGCAGCCGGGCGCGACCCACGTGCTCCGCCGGGGCCTGAGCCCATGGAGGCACGCGTGACACCGCTCGCGGAGCCGTCGTCGGCGGGCGGCATGAGCGCGCACGACTTCCGGGCGCTCTACGAGCGCCTGAGGGACAGGGCGGCGCCGCCGTCGGTGGACGGGCCGTGCGGCGCGCTCCGACGCCTGACGCCCGACCGGGTGGCGGCGGCCGCCGCGGAGGTCCGCTTCGGACGCACGGTGTCCCTGGCTGCTCCGATCGAGACCGTGCGGGCCCCCGACGACCCGGAGCCGGCGGTGCACCGGATGACCGGGCCGCGTTCGAGCGACGTCGGCTCGGACGGGCTGTACTTCGCCACGGACCGTTTTTCCATGAACGTGCACGGCGACGCGGACAGCCATCTCGACGCCCTCTGCCATGTCATGTTCGACGGGGAGCTGTACGGCGGTGTGCCGGCGAGCACGGTGACGGCCGAGGGTGCCCGCAGGCTCTCCGTGGACCAGCTCGGGAACGGCATCGTCGGACGGGGCGTCCTGCTGGACGTCCCGCGGCTGCGCGGTGTGCCCTGGCTGGAACCGGGCGACCATGTGACCTCGGCCGATCTGACGGCCGCGGAGGCCGCGCAAGGGGTCCGCGTCGGACCGGGCGACCTGCTGTTCGTGAGGGTGGGGCATCGTCTCCGGCGTACCGAACTGGGGCCCTGGAACGCGGCCGGGGCGCGGGTGGGTCTCCACCCGACCGCCGTGGAGTTCCTGGCCGAGCGCGAGGTCGCGGTCCTGGGCGGAGACGGCAACAACGACACCGCGCCCAGCGCGGTGAGGGACGTCGCCTTCCCCGTACACGTCCTGGCCATCCACGCCATGGGCATCCACCTCATGGACTACCTGCGGTTCGAGGACCTCGTCCCGGCCTGCTCGGAGGCCGACCGCTGGAGTTTCCTGTGCGTGGTCGCACCCCTGAGGCTGACCGGAGCGACGGGGTCGCCGGTGAACCCGATCGCGGTGCTGTGAACCCGATCGCGGTGCTGTGAGCCCGAGACCGGCCGCCCCCGGACCGCCGCTCCGTTCGCCCGCTCGGCGCCGGCCGCTCCGGTCGCCGCCCCCGGGGAGGGCGGATACGTTCGAGAGAGCTGGGACCGCTGGACCCTCGCCCAGCGGGGGCGGGAGGTGCCTGACAGCAGGTCGGGACCGTGATCCCAAGGACGGTGGTCGCCGTGGGCGACGCCCCTCACTACGACGTCATCATCATCGGCACCGGCGCCGGCGGAGGGACGCTCGCCCATCGTCTCGCGCCGTCGGGCAAACGCGTCCTCCTCGTCGAACGCGGTGGCCATCTGCCGCGTGAGCGGGACAACTGGGACTCGACGGCCGTTTTCATCAAGGGCAGGTACCGGGCCCCGGAGTTCTGGATCGACAAGAACGGCACCGAGTTCCCGCCCGAGGTCAACTACTACGTCGGCGGCAACACCAAGTTCTACGGGGCGGCGCTCTTCCGGCTGCGGCCGGAGGACTTCGGCGAACTGCACCATCACGGCGGGATCTCTCCCGCCTGGCCGATCCGGTACGAGGATCTGGAGCCGTACTACACGCAGGCCGAGCACCTGTACCTCGTCCACGGCCGGCACGGCGAGGACCCTGGCGAGGGCCCGGTCAGCGCGCAGTACGCCCATCCGCCCGTGGAGCACGAGCCGCGCATCCAGCAGCTGAGCGACGACCTGGAGAAGCGTGGCCTGCACCCGTTCCACCTGCCGATCGGCGTCGATCTGACCCAGGAGAACGGGGGGCGGCCCACCCACTCCAGTGTCTGCATCCGGTGCGACCGGGTCGACGGCTTTCCGTGTCTGGTGCGCGGCAAGTCGGACGCCGAGGTGATCTGCGTCGAGCCGGCTCTGGAGTACCCCGGCGTCGAGATGGTCACGCACACGCAGGTGGTGCGTCTGGAGACCGATGACGGGGGGCGCCGTGTCAGCGCGGTCGTCGGCCGGCTTCCCGACGGTTCGGAGGTCCGGCTCACCGCGGACGTCGTGGTCGTCTCCTGCGGGGCGGTCAACTCCGCGGCGCTGCTGCTCGCCTCGGCGAACGAGCACCATCCCCGTGGTCTCGCGAACAGCTCGGACGTGGTCGGCCGGTTCTACATGCGGCACAACAACCTGGCCCTGATGGCGGTGTCGAAGGAACCCAACGACACCCGGTTCCAGAAGACCCTGGCCCTGCACGACTGGTACCTCGGCGCGGACGACTGGGACTTCCCGCTGGGCGGCATCCAGATGCTGGGCAAGTCGGACGCCGCGCAGATCCGCGGCGAGGCCCCCCGGTGGGCCGGTGCCGTGTCACCCGACATGCCGTTCGAGGTACTGGCCCATCACGCCGTCGATTTCTGGCTCTGCGGTGAGGACCTGCCCCTCGCGGACAACCGGGTCACCCTCGACGGCGACGGCCGTATCCGGCTCGCGCTCGACGAGAGCAACAACATCGAAGGCCTGAAGCGCCTGCGGCACAGACTCCAGGGAATGCTCGGCCACCTGGGCATGCACGAGCATCGTCTGCTGTCCCACAGCATCTACCTGCACAAGGGCATGCCGATCGGAGCGACGGCACACCAGGCGGGCACCGTGAGATTCGGCGCCGACCCCGCCGACTCCGCGCTGGACGTGAACTGCAAGGCCCACGATCTCGACAACCTGTACGTCGTCGACACGAGTTTCTTCCCGAGCATCGGCGCGGTCAACCCGTCCCTGACGGCCATCGCCAACGCCCTCCGCGTCGGCGAGCACCTCCTGGCCCGGCTGGGCTGAGAGCGGCACCCGGCCGCTGGTCCGTCGGGACGAAGATGCTGGATCCAACGGCCTAAGGCCGATCCCGAGGACATGCCGACCGCCTCCTCCGGTGCTTGCGTGATGCTGCCCGGCCGGGTCGACGCCGGGCTGCTCATCGGTACGGCGAGGAGGCAGGACGGCATGGATTCCACCGTGGAAC
This sequence comes from Streptomyces sp. NPDC057271, assembly GCF_042668715.1. Lineage (NCBI taxonomy): Bacteria > Bacillati > Actinomycetota > Actinomycetes > Kitasatosporales > Streptomycetaceae > Streptomyces > Streptomyces sp. NPDC057271. The sequence goes on along the minus strand of NZ_JBHUYJ010000119.1, from coordinate 13,088 downwards.
CACCGCAGGGTGTGATCCCGGCGCGTCTGCTGCACGGCCAGAAGGCTCTGGTCACCGGTGCCAACTCGGGCATCGGCAAGGCCACGGCCATCGGTCTGGGACGAGCCGGCGCCGATGTCGTCGTGAACTACGTGTCGGGCCGCGAGGCCGCCGAGGAGGTCGCCGCGGAGATCGCCTCGTTCGGGGTGCGCTCGGCGGCGTACGAGGCGGACGTGGCCGACGAGGGCCAGGTCGTCGCCATGACGGACCGGATGGTCCAGGAGTTCGGCACCATCGACGTCCTGGTGGCCAATGCGGGACTGCAGCGGGACGCCCGGCTCACGGACATGACCATGGCCCAGTGGCAGAAGGTCCTCGACGTCAATCTGACCGGCCAGTTCCTCTGCGCCCGGGAGGCCGTCAAGGAGTTCCGGCGCCGCGGCGTGGTCCCCGAGGTGTCCCGTGCCGCCGGGAAGATCATCTGTATGAGTTCGGTGCACCAGATCATCCCCTGGTCGGGGCATGTGAACTACGCGTCCTCCAAGGGCGGCGTGCAGATGATGATGCAGACTCTGGCCCAGGAGCTCGCGCCGGAGAAGATCCGGGTGAACGCGATCGCCCCGGGGGCGATCAGGACGCCGATCAACCGCGCGGCCTGGGAGACGCCCGAGGCGCGGAAGGACCTGCTGAGGCTCATCCCGTACGACCGGATCGGCGACCCCGACGACATCGCCAACGCCGTCGTCGCGCTCGCCTCCGACCTCATGGACTACGTCGTGGGAACGACTCTGTACGTGGACGGAGGCATGACCCTCTTCCCCGGCTTCGCCACCGGCGGATGACCCGCTTCCGGTCCTTCCCATCCACGAACGGCGAAGGCACGTATGCCTGTCGCAACGCGTGTCTCCCGGCACCGAGGCCTCGCCGGACGTCTGGGTCCCGACCTGCGCGAACTCTCCCGCCACACCCGCGGGAGCGTGCTCAGGCTGCTCGTGTACGGCCTCCTGCGCACCTTCCTCGTCGTCGGGACGGTGACACCGGCGATGGTCGCCGTGCCGCTGCGCGTGGCGGCGATGCCCGGCATGATCCTCGTCGTCCCGGGTCCCACCCCCACGGCGGCTCCGCGGGCTATGCCTCGTGCCGACGCTCCTCCCGGAGTATCGCGTCCAGCGTGATCGCCGCGTCGATCAGCGCCAGATGGGTGAAGGCCTGCGGGAAGTTACCCAACTGACGCCCCGTCAGATCGATCTCCTCGGAGTACAGGCCCAGGTGGTTGGCGTACGTGAGCATCTTCTCCAGCACCAGTCGGGCCATGTCGGTACGTCCGGCCCGTGCCAGGGCGTCGACGTACATGAACGTGCACAGGGAGAACGTTCCTTCGGAGCCGCGCAGCCCGTCGGGCGACGCCTCGGGGTTGTAGCGGTAGACGAGGCTGTCGCTGACCAGTTCTCGCTCCATCGCGTCCAGGCTGGTCTTCCACATCGGGTCGTCCGGCATGATGAATCCGACCGTCGGCATGCGCAGCAGCGCCGAGTCGAGCACGTCGTCGCCGAAGTGCTGCACGAAGGCCTGCTTCGTGGGATCCCACCCACGGTCGAACACCTGCCTGTAGATCCCGTCCCGCGCCTCCACCCAGTGTCCGCCGGCCGCGGGACGGCCGTCGTCGCGCGCCATCCGAAGGGCGCGGTCGAAGGCCACCCAGGACATCACACGACCGTAGGTGAAGTCCTTCCGGCCGCCACGTGTCTCCCAGAGCCCTTCGCCGGGCTGATCCCAGTGGTCGACCAGCCAGTCGAGCAGGGTGTGCAGCGCCTTCCAGCCCCCGTGGTCGAGATGCATGCCGTGTTCGTGCGCGAAGTAGATGCTGTCGAGCGCCTCGCCGTAGATGTCCAGCTGGAGCTGGGTCGCCGCCCCGTTGCCGATGCGGACCGGGGCGGAGCCGCGGTACCCCTCCCAGTGGTCGAGGGTCTCCTCGACCAGATCGGCGGAGCCGTCGACGCGGTACATGACGTTCAGCGGTCCGGAGCCGTTCGCCTGGCCGGCCTTCTCCTTCACCCGGTCGTGCAGCCAGTTGATGAAGGCGGACGCCTCTTCCTTGAAACCCAGGCCCAGCAGGGCGTACACCGAGAACGAGGCGTCGCGGATCCAGGTGAACCGGTAGTCCCAGTTGCGCTCTCCGCCCAACTGCTCGGGAAGTCCCGTCGTGGGGGCGGCGACCAGTGCGCCGGTCGGCGCGTACGTCATCAGCTTCAGCGTCACGGCCGAGCGCTCCACCGCCTCCCGCCAGCGGCCGGAGTAGGTGGACTGCCCCAGCCAGGACCGCCAGTAACGGACCGTCCCGTGGAAGAGGCGCTCGAACTCCTCCAGGCGGACCTCCTGCGGGGGTCCACCGGGGGAGGATTCCATGATCAGACCGCGCTGCTGCCCGGCCCGGAGGGTCAGCGAGAAGCGCACAGCGCTCTCGGCGGCCGAGAGGATGTTCAGCAGCCGTTGGTCCTGCGGCTCACGGACGGGGTGAAGGGCGAGGTCCAGGTCGTCGGAGGTGAACACCACCCCGTGCTCCGTGAGGTGCAGTTCGTGAGGCTTGCGGCCGTAGTCGAAGCGTGGAGCGATCTCCCCTTCGAACGTCATGCTGCCGCGTACGCAGCGCAGCATGCGGACGAGACGGTGCCGGTCGGTCGCGGTCGTCCCGGTCACCGGCATGAAGTCGACGACCTCCCCCGCCCCGGCCTCGGTCATGAAGCGGGTCACCAGAACGGCGGTGTCCGGGTGGTAGAGCTGTTTCGAGGTGTACGTGCCGGCCGCGGGCCGCACGGTGAAGTGGCCCCCCTTGCTCCGGTCGAGCAGAGCGCCGAAGACACTGGGCGAGTCGAACCGCGGACAGCAGAACCAGTCGATCGTCGCATCGGTCGTGACGAGGGCCGCCGTCTGCAGGTCACCGATCAGGCCGTGGTCCTCGATCAGGGGATAGTCGTCCATGGCGGACCCCTTTCAGCCCCGGTCGACCACACTCGGGGCACCGTCACGGCGCGGCCGAAGTGCGCCGGGCGCCGCCCGATCAGCTTAGGCCGCCGACGCCGGTCCGTCCTGGCAGGGACGGACCGGCCGGTCCTGGCAGGGAAGTGACACGGGCGGACGCGGGTGCTGCCGCTGCGCGGGTGCGGGAATCGCCCTCACGTGGTGCAGCAGGCCACGGGAACCCTCTCCCCGGACATGGCGCCTCTGGTACCGGGACCGGCTGCGGAAGGCGGTTCTGGCGGCCTTCACGGGGATGTTCGCGCCTTCTCCCTCGACATCGCCGTCCGGGCGCTGTGCCCGGCGGTGAACCACCCGACGACCGCCGTGCGGGTGATCGACTACGTCGGCTCAGGGCGATGCTCGACGGTCTGCTCGACTCCCTGCCGGCGCGACAACACCGCGCGGTGCAGGAGCAGTTGACATGCTGCAGGAATCGGCCGAGCGGAAGTTCGCCGATCCGGCCCGCCGGGCGCCGGCACGGCAGGCCGACCATCAGGGCATCGGCGGGCAGTACACCTCCTGGCGCCCCGCCCGTGTCAGGAGACCGAACGGATTCGGCGTACCAGGACCGACCCCGCGAGGGCCAGGGCGCCCGCGAGCGCGTACAGGGCCGTGTACCCGCCGGCGTGGGTGACGACCGGGGCCGCGATCACGGGAGCCAGCACCTGGGGCAGCGCGTTGGCGATGTTGATGACGCCCAGGTCCCTGCCCCGGTCCTCCGCCGTCGGCAGCACGTCCGTGAGCAGGGCGAAGTCCACGGCGGTGTAGACGCCGAACCCCAGGCCGAGCACGAGCGAGGCGACGACCGCGCCGGTCCAGGTCTGCCAGACGGCGAGCAGCAGGGTGGCCGCGGAGATGACCAGACCCGACCACATCACGTACGGCTTCCGCCGGCCGCTGCGGTCCGACCGGATGCCGCTGATCACCACGGTGGAGAGCAGGGTGACCGCGTTGAGCGCCGTGAGGATCAGTACGCCGTTGTCCGCGTCGCCCCCGTAGCGCACGGCGTCGGTCAGGTAGTAGAGCAGGTACATCGTGCTGATGGAGTACGACAGGTTCATCAGGAACCGGGTGAGCCAGGCCCAGCCGAAGTCGGGGTGGCGCCGCGGGTCGATCCAGAAGCCGCCGAGGAACGTCCGCCACCGGAAGACCGGCCGGTCGGCGGCGCGAAGCGGGGTGTCGCGCCGCATCAGGACGTACGGAACGGCCGCGAGCACCGAGAAGGCGGCGCAGGCGAGATATCCGGCCACCACCCCGCCCGCGACCGTGGCCAGCGCCGTACCCGCCAGGATTCCGCAGACCTGGGAGACGCCGAGCCAACCGCCGACCAGACCGCGCTGCCGTGGGGGCACCTGGTCGGGGACGGCCGCGGTGAGAGCGGCGAAGGCCGCGTTGAGGGCGAGCTGGACCAGGCACCAGCCCGCGATCACGGTCGCGACGCTCTGCGCGGCGGCGAGGACGAGCAGCCCGGCCGCCCCGCCGGTCACCCCGCCGACCACCCAGGGGATGCGCCGGCCCGCGGACGCCGTCGTGCGGTCGGAGAGCGCGCCGAAGACGGGGTTGGCGACCATCGACACGGCCGCTCCCACACCGGTCACCAGGGCGAGGGTGGAGGCCTTGTGGTCGGGTGTGAGGTGCTCGGCCTGGCGGGCCAGGAGCAGTTGCAGGGGGCCGAACCAGCCCACCCAGATCCCGAGGTTGGCGAGGGACAGCGCGCTCACCCACCGTCCGCCGACCGGGCTGCCGGCCCTGGGAGCCGGCTGGGGCGGCTGGGGCGGCTGGGCCGCTGGGGACGACAGCGACAACTGGGGTAGCCGGGGCGGTTGGAACGGCCGGGGCGGCCGGGGCTCGGTGCCTTCCGTCGCGGCCCCCTCGGCGGTCATCTGCCGCTCTTGATGAGGTCGCGGTACCAGGCGTACGACTCCTTCGGCGTCCGCGTCAGCGTCTCGTAGTCGACGTGGACGAGCCCGAACCGCTGCCGGTACCCCTCCGCCCACTCGAAGTTGTCGAGGATCGACCAGATGAAGTAGCCCCGGACGTCGGCGCCCTCCGTCATCGCCTCGTGGAGCGCGCGCACATGGCCGTCGTGGTAGGCGACCCGGCGAGCGTCGTCGATCCGCCCGGTCTCGGGGTCCGGCCCGTCACCGTACGAGCAGCCGTTCTCGGTGATGTACACGGGCGGCAGTTTGTCGCCGTAGCGCTCGCGCATGGTGGCGAGCAGTTCGCGCAGTCCGTCCGGGACCACCGGCCAGCCGAAGTCGGTGCGTTCGCGTCCTTCGATCTGCCGGATGGCGAAGGGGAGGTCCTGCGGTATGTCGATACCGCCGAAGGAGGAAGACGACGAGGCGGCGGCGTCGGTCGGCTGCGGGGCGCCGACGAGCATCGGGTTGTAGTAGTTGATGCCGTACCAGTCCAGGGGCGCCGAGATCGTCTTGAGGTCCTCGGCCACCGGGCCGGGGAGCAGCGCGGCCAGACCCTCGTCCGGGTAGGCGCCGGTCAGGACGGGGTCGGCGAAGAGGCGGTTCGTGAGGGTGTCGTACAACTCGGCCGCCGCCCGGTCGCCGTCGCCGTCCCCGGCGGTCCACACGGGACTGTGCGAGACGGCGATGCCGATCTGGCGGGCGCCCGCGGCGCGCAGGGCCTGTACGCCCATGCCGTGGGCCAGGAGCTGGTGGTGGGCCGCGGGCAGGGCGTCGAACACGAGACGCCGGCCGGGGGCGTGCTCACCGAGCCCGTAGCCGAGCAGGGTGACCTCGGCCGGCTCGTTGATCGTGATCCACATGGGCACACGGTCGGCGAGCCGGTCCGCGACCACCGAGGCGTACGAGGCGAACCGTTCGGCGGTGGCCCGGTCGAGCCAGCCGCCGTCCTTCTCCAGGGCGAGCGGGGTGTCCCAGTGGAAGAGCGTGGGCACCGGGGCGATCCCCGAGGCGCACAGCTCGTCGACGAGCCGGTCGTAGAAGTCGAGCCCCTTGCCGTTGACCCGCCCGTGGCCCTCGGGCAGGACGCGGGACCAGGAGACCGAGAACCGGTAGGCGTCGACGCCGAGTTCGGCCATCAACGCCACGTCCTCGCGGTAGCGCCGGTAGTGGTCGGTCGCCACGCCCGCGTGCGAGCCGTCCTTGACGCGCCCCCGCTCCCCGGTGAAGGCGTCCCAGCACGAGGGGCCCCGGCCGTCCGCCGTGAGCGAGCCCTCGATCTGGAAGGCGGAGGCGGAGACTCCCCAGAGGAAGCCGGGCGGGAACGCGGGTACGGGCGCCGTCATGAGGACTCGCTTCGATCGCCGGGGTGCTGGTCGCACACGGCACTTTCGGGCCCCGAGGTCTGCCCTGTCAATGGAAAGTGAACAATTCTCAGCTTTCCTGGCGCGGCGTTCCCACGCCGGTACCGTCACCCCTCACGGCTCATACGTCACCGAAGACGATCTCCCTCTTGGGGATCTTGCCGGTGGCACCCTTCGGCAGCGCCGTCGAGGCTGTTGGGCAGCGTCGACCCCGACACAGTCGCCGGGGTCGACGCCACGAGCGGTGAGCAGTGCGCGACCCGGCCGGAGGCGGTGTCGAGTTCGGCGTAGGTGAGGGCGCTGCCGCCCAGCTCGACGGCGGTACGGGAGCCGTGTTCGACGGCGGTACGGGAGCCGTGTTCGACGGCGGTACGGAAGCCGTGTTCGACGGCGGTGCGGAGCAGGATGTCGGCGAGGTTCACAGCGCGGCTTTCGGTCCGGAAGATGGTCGGGGGGGCGGGGTCTCTGCGGGGTCGACCAGCGCGACGGCGGGGCGGCCGGCGCGTCCCCGGTACTCCGCGGCGGCACGGTCGAGGACCTGGCGCGCCGGGGTGCCGGGCTTGGTCCACGAAATCCGGCCGCGCCGACCGAGGGCCCGGTGCGCCCTCATGTCTGGCGTGAAGGTATGAACGGTGATTCACTGCTTTCATGGCATACCGCAAGACCCCGGCCGAGCTGGCTCGGCTCAGCAGCGCACGGGAGCATCTGGTCCAGCAGGCCACCGACGTCGTCGCCGACGTGGGCTGGGCGCAGGCCTCGGTGAACGCCGTCGCGGCCGCCGCCGGCATCGCGGCCGGCTCGGTCTACCAGCACTTCCCGTCCAAGTCGGCGCTGGCCGTCGAGGTCTTCCGGCGGGCCTCCGGCCGTGAGGTCGAGGTGCTGGGCGAGGTGCTGCGCAGCCCGGGTGATCCCGTCGAGCGACTCGCGCGAGGCGTCGAGGTGTTCGCCCGCCGGTCGCTCGAACGCCGGGGCCTGGCCTACGCACTGCTCGCGGCGCCCGCAGAACCCGCCGTCGGTGCCGAGCGCCTGGAGTACCGGCGCCGGTACCGGACGCTGTTCGCCGAGGTCGTGAGCGAGGGCGTGGCCTCGGGCGGTCTGCCGCCGCAGAACCCGGAGGTCACCGCCGCCGCTCTGACCGGTGCCATCGGCGAAGTGCTGGTGGACCCGCTCGGCGCCCCCGACGGGGACTCCGCCGAACAGCTCGTGACCGAGCTGACCGCCATGTCCCTGCGCTGCCTGGGCGCCGGGCAGGCCCCGACCGGCTGACCGGCCGTGCCCGCCTCGCACGGATCGCGACCGCACGGCCTCTCCCGACGCTCCCGCCACCCCTCCCGCCGACTGCGAAGGACCCGATCATGACGACCACCGCCGACGAGCGCCCGGTCAGCAACCCCACCGCCCGCACCCACGAGGTGACGAACCAGGCCCCTCCGCTGGCCGGCCACGACGTCGCCGAGGACCCGGTCCTGCTGGAGGGCGTACGGCGAGAGGGCGCCGCGTGGTACGTCGACGACCTGCACCGGATCGGCCGTCGCACCGGCAGCGAGGAGGTCCAGCGGTGGGCCGAGGAGGCCAACCGGTACGAGCCGGTGCTGCGCACCCACGACCGCTACGGCCACCGCGTCGACGAGGTCGACTTCCACCCGTCGTACCACGCCCTGATGGACGTCGCGATCAGCGAGGGCCTGGCAGGTGCGCCCTGGGCCGGCGAACGACCCGGCGTCCATGTGGCGCGCGCCGCGGGCTTCATGGTGTGGAGCTCCGCCGAGGCAGGACACGGCTGTCCGGTGTCGATGACGTACGCCGTGGTGCCGGCACTGCGCCACTCCCCCGAACTGGCCGCGGAGTACGTGCCGTTGCTGACCAGCCGGGTGTACGACCCGGTCCTGCGGGCCCCCGGCGCCAAGCGCGGCCTCCTGGCCGGAATGGGCATGACCGAGAAGCAGGGAGGCACCGACGTTCGGGCCAACACCACGACGGCGGTAGGGACGGCCGACGGGAGTTGGCGGCTGCGCGGCCACAAGTGGTTCACCAGCGCCCCGATGAACGACCTGTTCCTCGTCCTCGCCCAGGCGCCGGGCGGGTTGTCCTGCTTCCTCGTCCCGCGTGTGCTGCCCGACGGCAGTCGCAACACCTTCCGCATCCAACGGCTCAAGGACAAGCTCGGCAACCGCTCCAACGCCAGCAGCGAGCCCGAGTTCGACGACACCGTGGCCTGGCTGGTCGGCGAGGAGGGCAAGGGGGTGCGGACCATCATCGACATGGTGACCATGACCCGGCTCGACTGCATCCTCGGCTCCGCCTCCGGCACGCGCGCGGCCCTCGCCCAGGCCGCCCACCACGCCCGCCACCGCTCCGTGTTCGGCGCCAAGCTCATCGACCAGCCTCTGATGCGCAACGTCCTCGGGGACCTCGCCCTGGAGTCGGAGGCCGCCACCACGCTCGCCCTGCGGGTCGCGGGCGCGGCCGACCGGGCCCATCGCGGAGATGCCGGCGAGCGTGCGTTCCTCCGCCTGGCCACGGCGGTCGGCAAGTACTGGGTCTGCAAGCGGCAGCCGGCGGCCGTCGCCGAGGCTCTGGAGTGCCTGGGCGGCAACGGCTACGACGAGGCCTCGGGCATGCCCCGGCTGTACCGCGAGGCCCCGCTCAACGGCATCTGGGAGGGCTCGGGCAACGTCAACGCCCTCGACGTGCTGCGCGCCCTGCTCCGCGAACCGGACTCGCTGGATGCCTTCCGCGCCGAGGTGGAGGCGGCGACGGGCGCCGACGCCCGACTCGACGCCGCGTGGCGGGAGGTGCTGGGTGAGCTGGCCCGGCCGGAGGACGCCGAACTGCGCGCCCGGCGGCTGATGGAGCGCCTCGCCCTCGTCCTCCAGGGCTCCCTGCTCGTACGACACGCCCCCGCACCGGTGGCGGACGCCTTCTGCGCCTCCAGGCTGGCCGGCGACCGGGGCCTGGCCTTCGGCACGCTGCCGGCGGGCACGGACCTCGCGGCGATCATCGAACGGCTCCCGGCCGGAGTGGGGTGACCCCGGAGGCAAGGCCCGTGCGCGCTCCGAACGGCGGCGAACCGGACGGGCTGGCCCGTCAGTCGTCGTCCTTCGGGGCGAGCGACCGGTCCGCGCGGTGGAAGGCGGCGCGGTAGGCGCTCGGGCGGTGGCCGGTGTGGCGGGCGAAGAGGGCGGCGAAGGTGCCGGGCCACCCCACGATCCGGGCCCGCGACGAGATCCTCGCCTTCCTCACCGACCGCCTGGACCCGGGGGGCGACCCGGCCTCGGTCGGCGGGTGAGAATCGGCACAGGACGTGCGGTGAGGGCCCTGCTACCAGCCAGGGGCGAGGGTGAGTCCCGCCGGCACCGGCTGAGACGTGAGCAGGCCGGCAGGAGCGCGACCTACGGCCTCGCTGAAGTCGACAGTGCCTTGGGAGAACGTCGCCAGGTGGAACTGGACGGCGGCGTCGGAGAACGTCGCGCCGGTGAAGTGGACCCTGCCACCCGCGAACCGCGCCGTGTTGAAGTGGACCATGCCGTCGGAGAACGTCGCCCGGCCGAAGTCGACCCTGCCGCCGGAGTACGTCGTATCGCCGAAGTCGACCGTGCCCCCCTCGAACCGCGCCGGGTTGAAGAGTACGAGCCCGTCCGAGAACGTGGCCCAGGTGAAGTCCACCGTGCCGCCGGAGAATCGCGCCGTACGGAAGACGACTACACCGCCGGAGAACACCGCCCGGGTGAAGTTGACCCTGCTGCCCGAGAACATCGCGTCGAAGTGGACGGCGCCGCCGGTGAACAGCGTCTGGGTGAAGTCGACCGTGCCGTCGGAGAACGTCGCCCCGGTGAACCGGACCGAAGCCCCGGAGAAGGCCGCCCCCGAGGAAGAGGAAGCGGGAAGGGACGACGCGGAAGGCGGAGGCGACGAGGAGGACGACTACGCGGAAGGGGACGAGCCCGAGGACGAGGAGGAGGACGAGACGCCCCCTCGCCGCCGACGCAGACGCTGATCGCGATGCGCGCGCTGAACCCGCGCTCCCGACGAGGAGCGGCATGGCAGAGGAGCGGCTGCCTGAGCGCCGCTCCTCTGCCATGGGCAGCGTCGGAGGTTCCTGAGCTGCCTCGAACCCGGTCGGCGTTCCTGAGCCGCCTCGAACCCGGTCAGTGCTTCAGCGTGTCCTTGGCCTTCTGGACCGTCTGCTTCGCGTCACCGGCGGCCTGCTCGGCCCGCCCCTTCATCTCCAGGCTCTCGTTTCCGACGGCTTTCCCCGTGGTCTCCTTGACCTTGCCCTTGGTCGTCTTCGCCACGTTCTTCGCCTTCTTGCCTCCGGCCATGACCCTCACCTTTCCCGAACCGCTCCCGGCATACGAGTCCTCCGCCGGGAGCCGATGTGTCGCCTACCCTGATATGCGCCCCACATGCCCGATGCATCCCCTTTATGCGGATGCCGTCAGCACGGTGGTCAGCGCTTGAAGATGTCCTTGCCCTTCTCCTTGCTCTCCCGCGCCTTGCCGCGCGACTCCAGGGCGGCGCCCTTCGCGGCGGTGGTCCTGTCGCCACTCGCGTTCGCGGCCTTCCTCACGGCCTTGCCGACGACCTGCTCGGCCTTGGCCTTGCCCTTCTCTTTGGCACTCATACCGGTCCTCCCTCGAAGCTCTCTTCCCGCCCCGACCCGCGACCCAGAATCGGAATCTAGGACTCCGAACTGCTCGGTCGCCCCAGCGGGCTCGTGTCGACACGTCGGAGCAGTTCCCCCGCGTCCTCGTACACGGCGACTGCTCCCGCCTTCTCCAGCTCCTCGCGGGGCGTACCGCCGGTGAGCAGGGCGACGCAGGGCACACCGGCCCGGCCCGCGGCCTCGACGTCCCACACCGTGTCGCCGACGAAGACGGCGTCATCCGCCGCGGCACCGACCTCTTCCAGTGCCTGTTCCACGAGGTCGGGGGCGGGTTTCGTGGTTTCCACGTCACTGCCGGCGGTGGCCGCCGCGATCACCTCGTCGGCGTCGAGCGCCCGGCGGATCGCGGCCACCTCGTCCTCGGACGCGGAGCTGGCGAGGACGACGGACCAGCCCCGGGCGGCTGTGGCCCGCAACAGGTCGGCCGCTCCGTCGAAGGGGCGCAGGACGTCGTACCAGACCGCGTAGAGCGTCCCGTGGGCGTCGGCCAGCGACTCGTCCTCCGCGTGCGACCGGCCGGAGCCGAGGAGGGCGTCGAGGATCCGGTCGGCGCCCATCCCGATCGCCCGGTGGATCCGTGCCATCGGGACGTCGTGTCCGTGCTGCCGCATGGCCTGCCACCAGGCGAGTGTGTGCAGGTACGTGGTGTCCACGAGCGTGCCGTCGAGGTCGAAGAGAGCCGCGCTCCGTCGGTCCTGTCCCGTGTGTGCAGCCATGTCCGTCTCCTGTTCGTCGCCCCGCTGCGATTGCCCGCTCGGGGCGTGATGATGCGCGGGGGCCGTCAGGTGACGGGTTCAGGGGGCGACAGCGGGCCGGGCAGGGGCCCGGGGTGCGGCTGGGGATCGGGTCGTGGTCCGGGCTGCGGCCGCGGGTCGGGTTCCGGCTGCGGCGGCGCCGGCGGGACGGGGTCCGGCCCACCCGGCGGGGAGACGGGCCCCGGGACCGGACCCGGCTGGGGGCCGGGTCCGGTCCCGGGCACCGGTGTGGGGCTCGGTGGTACGGGGTCGTTGGGAGGCGTGCCCATGATGACCACCTCACTCGATTCGCGCATCGGCAGCGTCGGGGCCGGTGCCGCGGACGGCGTGTGCAGGGTGACCAGTCCGTTCATGCCTCTACCCGTGCCCGCGAGCATGCTGTCCATGCCGGGGGTTCGCCGGTGCGGCGAGACATACTGGATCTGTGCTCCGGCCAACGCCGTACCTCGGCAGATTGCGCACGCGAGCCGGTGAGTCCCTGCTCTACCGGGTCGCGGGCCCCGAGGCGCACCAGAAGCGTGCGCGCATCCATGGCACGCCCGGACCTCGCTGGTTCGGTCCCGAACGGCCGGTACGGCTCGTGCACGCGGACGCGTCGATGTACATCGGCGGCCTCGCCGCCCTCCTGCTGCAGTCCCTGCACCCGATCGCCATGGCGGCGGTCGCGGCGCACTCCGGATTCCAGGGGGACCCGTGGGGTCGGCTCCAGCGGACCAGCACGTTCCTGGCCGTCACGACGTTCGGCACGAGCGCGGACGCGGAGCGGGCCGTGGTCCGCGTCCGGGAGGTGCACGGGCGGATCCACGGCAGGACGGAAGCCGGTGCGCGGTACAGCGCCGCGGATCCGCACCTGCTCGCCTGGGTGCACATCGCCGAGACGGAATGCTTCCTGCGGGCCTATCAGCGGTACGGGCGACATCCGCTGGACCCGTCCGGAGAGGACGGATACGTGGCCGACATGGCCCGGGTCGCGCGCTCTCTGGGCGCCGAGCGCCCGCCCGAGACGCGCGCCGAACTCACCGCTCGGCTCACCGGGTACCGCCCCGAGCTGCGCGCCACCCCGGAATCGCGTGAGGTCGCGCGCTATCTGCTCTCCCGGCCTCCGCTGCCGGCCCTGGCCCGGCTCCCTTACGGTCTCCTGGCGGCCGCGGCGGTCGATCTGCTGCCCCCGTGGGCGAGAGACTGGCTGGATCCGCCCCGGACCACGCGCGTCATGCTGCCGCTGGCGCGGCCCGGGGGGCGTACGATCACCGCCGCCGTCCGCTGGGCGATAACCTCCCTGCCGCCCGCACAGGCGGGCCTGCGACAGGACTCCGAGTAGCCCGCGCAGTCGGCGGCGGCGAGGGTACGCGGCTCGTCAGACTGCTCGCCAGATGTTGTCGAAGGC
>NZ_JBHUYJ010000118.1:0-23696 GCF_042668715.1 Streptomyces sp. NPDC057271 | reverse complement strand
GCGCAGGCCCGCGCCCCGGCCTCCCGCACGGCCCAAGGCGCGCACCATCCGGCTCGGCAGCCCGAAGCCCCGGCTGCGGCTCGTCTCGCTCGGCCTGACCCTCGTGATGCTGGTGTTCGTCGTCCGCCTGCTCCAGGTGCAGGCCGTCGACGCGAGCGCCCTGGCCGCGAAGGCCGAGGCGCACCGCTACCAGGAGTACACGCTCTCCGCGGAGCGCGGCGAGATCACCGACCGCTCCGGGATCGCGCTGGCCGCCAGCGTCGACGCGTACGACATCACCGCCGACCCCAAGCTCTTCACCCCCGAGGAGAGCAAGGTCCAGGACGCCCCCGAGCAGGCCGCCGCGCTGCTCGCACCGCTCCTGGGCAAGGAGCCCGCGGATCTGGCGAAGAAGCTGCGTACCCCCAAGTCGCGCTACACCCTGCTGGCCCGCAAGCAGACCCCGCAGGTCTGGAACCAGATCAAGGACCTCAAGAAGGTCTACGGGCAGAAGTCCAGGCCCTCCGAGGGCGGCAACGGCGTCAACCTGCTCGGCGGCATCCTGAGCGAGCCCAGCAGCAAGCGCGTGTACCCCAACGGGGAGCTCGCCGCCGGGATACTGGGTTTCGTCAACGCCGAAGGGCGGGGCGCCGGCGGCCTGGAGTCCATGCTCGACAAGGAACTCGCGGGCCAGGAGGGCAAGATCAGGTTCGCCGAGTCCGGCGGCCGCCAGGTGCCCACCGCGGGCTCCCGGGGCACTCCGGCCGTGCCCGGCTCGGACATCGAGCTGACCATCGACCGGGACATCCAGTGGGCCGCCCAGCAGGCCATCACCGAACAGGTGAAGAAGTCCAAGGCCGACCGCGGCTACGTCATAGTGCAGAACACGAGGACCGGCGAGGTCCTGGCCATGGCCAACACCCCCGGCTTCGACCCCAACGACCTCTCCGCGGCCAACGCCGCCTCGATGGGCAACGCGGCCCTCCAGGACGCCTACGAGCCCGGCTCCACCAGCAAGGTCATGTCCATGGCCGCCGTCCTGGAGGAGGGCGTGGCGACGCCCGCCACCCATGTCGTCGTCCCCAACCGGCTTCACCGGGGCGACCGGCTCTTCAAGGACGACATCGACCACCCGACCTGGTACCTGACGCTCAACGGCGTCCTCGCCAAGTCCAGCAACATCGGCACGATCCTGGCCACCGGCCAGCTCGGCGACACCCAGGCCGAGTCCAACCGGGTCCTCCACTCCTACCTGCGCAAGTTCGGCATCGGCAGCCCCACCGGGCTCGGCTACCCCGGCGAGACCCCGGGCATCCTCGCCAAGCCCCAGGACTGGTCGACCTCGCAGCAGTACACGATCCCCTTCGGCCAGGGCCTCTCGGTCAACGCCATGCAGGCCACCTCGGTCTACTCGACCATCGCCAACGGAGGCGTACGGATCGAGCCCACCCTCGTCCGCGGCACCAAGGGACCCGACGGCCGCTTCACGCCCGCGCCCGCGCCGAAGGAGACCCGGGTGGTCAGCGACAAGACCGCCAAGACCCTCGCGCAGATGCTGGAGTCCGTCGTCGGCGACGAGGAGGGCACCGGGACCAAGGCCCGGATCCCCGGCTACCGCGTCGCGGGCAAGACCGGAACCGCCAACCGCGTCGACCCCGAACTCGGCCGCTACAAGGGGTACACCGCCTCGTTCGCGGGCTTCGCGCCGGCCGACGACCCGCAGATCACCGTCTACTGCGCCATCCAGAACCCCACCAAGGGCAGCTACTTCGGCGGCCAGATCTGCGGCCCCATCTACAAGAAGGTCATGGAGTTCGCCCTCAAGACGCTCCATGTGGCCCCGACGGGCAGCGAGCCCGCCCGACTGCCGGTCATGTTCAAGGACAGCGAGTGACACCCCGGGAGTACCAGTGAGCACGATCACCCCAGATTCCGGGAACCGGAAATCGAACTCCGGCGACGCCCCGGCCTCTTTTGGCCCCGCGGCGGGTGGGCCCGGTACGCTCACCGCCGTGCCACACGCTGATCAGTACCGAACCGCCCCGCCCCGCCCGGAGCAGGCCCGCCCGACACCCCTGGGCGACCTGGCCGCCCGGCTCGGGACCGAGACGTCCGGCGACGCCGCCGTCACGGGTATCACCCACGACTCGCGGGCGGTACGGCCCGGCGACGTGTACGCGGCCCTCCCCGGCGCCCGGCTGCACGGCGCCGACTTCGCCGCCCAGGCCGCCGGCCTCGGCGCCGCCGCGATCCTCACCGACCCGGCCGGCGCCGAACGCGCCGCCGCGACCGGCCTGCCGGTCCTGGTCGTGGAGAACCCGCGCGGACGGATGGGCGAGCTCGCCGCCGAGATCTACGGCCGGCCGGGCGAGGACCTCCTCCAGATCGGCATCACCGGCACCTCGGGCAAGACCACCACGGCCTACCTCGTGGAGGGCGGCCTCAAGGCGGCCGGGCGCAGGAGCGGCCTCATCGGCACCGTCGAGATGCGGATCGGCGACGAGCGCATCAAGTCGGAGCGTACGACCCCCGAAGCCACCGACCTCCAGGCCCTGTTCGCCGTGATGCGCGAACGCGGGGTCGACGCGGTCGCGATGGAGGTCTCCAGCCACGCCCTCGTGCTCGGCCGGGTCGACGGCTGCGTCTTCGACGTCGCCGTCTTCAACAACCTCAGCCCGGAGCACATGGAGTTCCACTCCGACATGGAGGACTACTTCGCGGCCAAGGCGCAGCTCTTCACCCCGGAGCGCAGCAGGCGCGGTGTGGTCAACCTCGACGACGCCTACGGCCGCCGGCTCGCCGGGGAGGCCGGCGTCCCGGTCGTCACCTTCTCCGCCGAGGGCCACCCGGACGCCGACTGGCGCGCCGAGGCCGTCGAGATCGGCTCCCACGGCTCCACGTTCACGGTCGTCGGCCCCGAGGGCGAGCGGATCTCCGCCACGGCGCCGCTGCCCGGCCCGTTCAACGTCGCCAACACCCTGGCCGCGATCGTCACCCTGGCCGTCGCCGGGATCGACCCGCAGACCGCTGCCGACGGTGTCGCCGCCGTCCCCGGCGTCCCCGGCCGGCTGGAGCGCGTCGACGCCGGCCAGCCGTACCTCGCGGTCGTCGACTACGCCCACAAGACGGACGCCGTCGAATCGGTCCTGCGCTCGCTGCGCAAGGTCACCGAGGGGAAGGTGCACATCGTCATCGGCTGCGGCGGCGACCGGGACACCACCAAGCGCGGCCCGATGGGCGCCGCGGCGGCCCGCCTCGCCGACACCGCCGTACTGACCTCGGACAACCCCCGTTCCGAGGACCCCCTCGCGATCCTCGCCGCGATGCTCGCCGGCGCCGCCGAGGTGCCCGCCCACGAGCGCGGCGACGTCCTGGTCGACGCCGACCGCGCCGCGGCCATCGCCGCGGCCGTGGCCCGTGCCGAGCCCGGCGACACCGTGCTCGTCGCCGGCAAGGGCCACGAGCAGGGTCAGGACATCGCCGGGGTGGTCCGCCCGTTCGACGACCGCCAGGTCCTGCACGCAGCGCTCGCGGCGCGATGCGCCGATCAGCGGGACGTACGCAGCCTCAAGAACAGTCAGGGATAAGTTGTGATCGCCCTCTCCCTCGCCGAGATCGTCGAAATCGTCGGCGGGCAGTCGTACGACATACCGGATCCGGCCGTCCGGATCACCGGTCCCGTCGTCATCGACTCCCGTGAGGTGAAGCCCGGCAGCCTGTTCGCCGCCTTCGCCGGCGAACAGGTCGACGGCCACGACTACGCGGCCCGCGCCGTCGAGGCGGGCGCGGCAGCCGTGCTGGCCGCCCGCCCCGTCGGCGTACCGGCCATCGTCGTGGACGACGTCCAGGCGGCCCTCGGCGCCCTCGCCCGCGCCGTCGTCGAACGCCTCGGCACCGATGTCGTCGCGCTGACCGGCTCGGCCGGCAAGACCTCCACCAAGGACCTGATCGCCCAGGTCCTCGACCGCCACGCACCCACCGTGTGGACGCCCGGCTCGCTCAACAACGAGATCGGGCTCCCTCTGACGGCGCTGCGCGCGAGCGACGAGACCAGGCACCTGGTCCTCGAAATGGGCGCCCGCGGCATCGGTCACATCCGCTACCTCACCGGACTGACCCCGCCGCGCATCGGACTCGTCCTCAACGTGGGCACCGCCCACATCGGCGAGTTCGGCGGCCGCGAGCAGATCGCCCAGGCGAAGGGCGAACTCGTCGAGGCGCTCCCGCCGGCCGACCGGGGCGGTGTGGCCGTCCTCAACGCCGACGACCCGCTCGTCCGGGCCATGGCCGAACGGACCCGGGCGCGCGTGACGCTCTTCGGAGAGTCGGACGAAGCGGTCGTACGTGCCGAGAATGTCCGCCTCACAGCAAACGGACAGCCCTCTTTCAAGCTTCACACACCCACCGGGTGCAGTGACGTGACCTTGCGCCTGTACGGTGAGCACCACGTGTCGAACGCGCTCGCCGCGGCCGCCGTCGCCCATGAGCTGGGCATGCCCGTCGAGGAGATCGCCACCGCGCTCTCGGAGGCGGGCACCCTGTCGCGCTGGCGCATGGAGGTCACCGAGCGTCCGGACGGCGTGACGATCGTCAACGACGCCTACAACGCGAACCCCGAGTCCATGCGAGCCGCTCTGCGCGCGCTCGCGGCCATGGGTCGGGCCGCACAGGCCCAGGGGGGCCGGACGTGGGCGGTGCTCGGCAAGATGGCCGAGCTCGGAGACGCATCGCTCGCCGAGCACGACGCGGTCGGACGGCTCGCCGTCCGGCTCAACGTCAGCAAGCTCGTGGCAGTAGGGGACAGGGAAGCGTCCTGGCTGCAACTGGGCGCATATAACGAGGGTTCGTGGGGTGAGGAGTCGGTGCACGTGTCCGACGCGCAGGCGGCTGTCGACCTGTTGCGCAGAGAGCTGCGCCCGGGGGACGTCGTCCTTGTGAAGGCTTCTAGGTCTGTCGGTCTTGAGCAGGTCGCCCTGGCACTGCTCGACTCCGAGAGCGAGGTCACGGGCCGATGAGGCAGATCCTCTTCGCGGGAGCCATCGGGCTCTTCCTGACCCTGATCGGCACCCCGCTGCTCATCAAGCTCCTTGCCCGCAAGGGGTACGGACAGTTCATCCGCGACGACGGCCCGCGCGGCCACGCCGGCAAGAAGGGCACGCCCACCATGGGCGGTATCTCCTTCATCCTGGCCACGCTCATCGCGTACGCGCTCGCCAAGGTCATCACCGGTGAGGACCCGACGTACTCGGGTGTGCTCGTCCTCTTCCTGATGACCGGCATGGGCCTCGTCGGCTTCCTCGACGACTACATCAAGATCGTCAAGCAGCGTTCGCTGGGTCTGCGGGCCAAGGCGAAGATGGCCGGCCAGCTGATCGTCGGCATCGCCTTCGCCGTGCTCTCCCTGCAGTTCGCGGACCTGCGCGGGCTCACCCCCGCCTCCACGAAGCTCTCCTTCATCACCGACTTCGGCTGGGCCATCGGGCCGGTGCTGTTCGTGGTCTGGGCGCTCTTCATGATCCTGGCCATGTCCAACGGCGTGAACCTGACGGACGGTCTGGACGGCCTGGCCACCGGCGCGTCGGTGATGGTCTTCGGCGCGTACACGTTCATCGGTCTGTGGCAGTTCCAGGAGTCCTGCGCCAACGCGGTCACCCTGACCAACCCCAACGCCTGCTTCGAGGTCCGCGACCCGCTCGACCTGGCGGTCGTCGCCTCCGCCCTCATGGGTGCCTGCTTCGGCTTCCTGTGGTGGAACACCTCGCCGGCCAAGATCTTCATGGGCGACACCGGCTCGCTGGCCCTCGGCGGCGCGCTCGCCGGTCTCGCCATCTGCTCCCGTACCGAGCTGCTGCTCGCCCTGCTCGGCGGCCTGTTCGTGCTGATCACCATGTCGGTGGTCATCCAGGTCGGCTCGTTCAAGATGACCGGCAAGCGCGTCTTCCGGATGGCCCCGCTCCAGCACCACTTCGAACTCAAGGGGTGGTCGGAGGTCCTGGTCGTCGTCCGGTTCTGGATCATCCAGGGCATGTGCGTGATCGTGGGCCTGGGCCTCTTCTACGCGGGATGGGCATCCGAAAAGTGAGCTGGAACGGCAAGAGGGTCACCGTCGCGGGTCTCGGTGTCTCCGGGATCCCCGCCGCCCGGGCCCTGCATCGCCTGGGGGCCGTCGTGACCGTCGTCAACGACGGCGACGACGAGCGCTCCCGGGCGCAGGCCGAGGAGCTGCGGTCCTGGGCGGCGGCGCACAGCGCCCCGGACAAGGATGGCGGTGGGCGACGGGAAGGCGGGATCACCGTCCGCCTCGGCGACGGCGACACCCTGCCCGAGGGCACCGAGCTGGTCGTCACCGCCCCCGGCTGGCGGCCCGACAAACCGCTCTTCGCGGCCGCCGCCGAGGCGGGCGTGGAGATCTGGGGCGATGTCGAGCTCGCCTGGCGTCTGCGTGGCCACGGGGAGAGCCTGCGCGCAGCGCAGTCCGGCAAGGGCGGCGGTGGGCGACCGGAGGGCGCCGCTCCCTGGCTCGCCGTGACCGGCACCAACGGCAAGACCACGACCGTGCGGATGCTCGCCTCGATCCTCCAGGCCGCCGGGCTGCGGACCGCCGCCGTCGGGAACATCGGGGTCTCGCTCCTCGACGCCGTGCTCGGCGAGGAGACGTACGACGTCCTCGCCGTCGAGCTCTCCAGCTACCAGCTCCACTGGGCCCCGAGCCTGCGGGCCCACTCGGCCGCCGTGCTCAACCTGGCGCCCGACCACCTCGACTGGCACGGCACCATGGAGGCGTACGCCGCCGACAAGGGCCGGATCTACGAGGGCAACACCGTGGCCTGCGTCTACAGCGTGGCCGACAAGGTCACCGAGGACCTGGTCCGCGAGGCGGACGTCGAGGAGGGCTGCCGGGCCATCGGCTTCACCCTCGGCACCCCCGGCCCGTCCCAGCTCGGCGTCGTCGAGGGCATCCTCGTCGACCGGGCCTTCGTCGAGAACCGGCAGAAGCAGGCCCAGGAGCTCGCCGAGGTCGCGGACGTCCAGCCGCCGGCCCCGCACAACATCGCCAACGCGCTCGCCGCGGCCGCTCTCGCCCGCGCCTTCGGCGTCGAGCCGAGGGCCGTACGAGACGGGCTGCGGGCCTTCCGGCCCGACCCGCACCGCATCGAACTGGTCGAGGAGATCCAGGGAGTCGTCTACGTCGACGACTCCAAGGCGACCAACACCCATGCCGCGGAAGCCTCGTTGGCGGCCTACGACCCGATCGTCTGGATCGCCGGCGGCCTCGCCAAGGGCGCGGCCTTCGACGAGATCGTGGCCACGTCGGCGAAGCGTCTTCGCGGGGTCGTCCTCATCGGCGCCGACCGGGCGCTGATCCGCGAAGCCCTGGCGCGACACGCCCCCGAGGTCCCGGTCGTGGACCTCGACCGGACCGACACTGGGGCGATGTCCGCGGCGGTCGAGGAGGCGTCCCGGCTCGCGCGGCCGGGCGACACGGTCCTGCTGGCCCCGGCCTGCGCCTCGATGGACATGTTCGCCGATTACAACAAGCGCGGCGAGGCCTTCGCGGACGCGGTCCGCGCCCTCGCCGTGGCCGGGCGCGACTGACCTGACCAGCAAGGAGGTCCGGCAGCGCCGGGCACGACTGGAGGGGACAGCGACCATGCCGAGCAGAACCGCCGGGACCCGTCGGCCCTCCGCCGTCCGTGGTGGAGGCCGCGTTCCCGCGCCGCCGCGCGCCTCCCGGGCCGGCGGCGCACGGCGGATGTACGAGCAGGCGCGGCGGGCCTGGGACCGGCCGCTCACCGCGTACTACGTCATCCTCGGCGCCGCCCTGCTCATCACCGCGCTCGGCCTGGTGATGGTCTACAGCGCCTCGATGATCACGGCACTCCGGTACGACCTCGTGCCCTCGTACTTCTTCCGCAAGCAGTTCTTCGCCGCCGTCCTCGGCTCGGTGCTTCTCCTGGTGGCCTCCCGGATGCCCGTGAAGCTGCACCGGGCGCTCGCGTACCCGATCCTCGTCGGCGCGGTCTTCCTGATGGTGCTCGTGCAGATCCCGGGGATAGGGCGGTCGGTCGGCGGCAACCAGAACTGGATCTCGCTGGGCGGCCCTTTCATGCTGCAGCCCAGCGAGTTCGGCAAGCTGGCCCTCATCCTGTGGGGCGCCGACCTGCTGGCCCGCAAGCAGGACACGAAACTGCTCACGCAGTGGAAGCACATGCTGGTGCCGCTGGTTCCCGCGGCGTTCCTGCTGCTCGGGCTCATCATGCTCGGCGGGGACATGGGCACGGCGATCGTGCTGACCGCGATCCTCTTCGGGCTGCTGTGGACGGCCGGCGCGCCCACCAGGCTCTTCGTCGGCGTGCTGGCGGTGGCGGGGGCCATCGGATACCTGCTGATCACGACCAGCGACAACCGGCTGAGGCGGTTCGCCTGCATCGGTGCCACCGACCCCGGAGGGGAGGGCGCCCCCTGTCTCCAGGCCGCTCATGGGATCTATGCTCTGGCCTCGGGCGGATGGTTCGGTTCCGGTCTCGGTGCCAGTGTGGAAAAATGGGGCCAACTACCCGAAGCGCACACCGACTTCATCTTCGCCGTCACCGGGGAGGAACTGGGTCTGGCGGGGACGCTGTCGGTACTCGCCCTGTTCGCGGCTCTAGGCTATGCGGGTATCCGCGTGGCCGGACGCACGGAGGACCCCTTCGTGAGGTACGCCGCGGGAGGTGTGACCACGTGGATCACGGCCCAGGCCGTGATCAACGTCGGTGCGGTGCTCGGTCTGCTGCCGATCGCCGGGGTCCCGCTCCCGCTGTTCTCCTACGGAGGGTCGGCCCTGCTGCCGACCATGTTCGCCGTCGGGCTCCTCATCGCCTT
The DNA here is from genome assembly GCF_042668715.1 of Streptomyces sp. NPDC057271. NCBI lineage: Bacteria > Bacillati > Actinomycetota > Actinomycetes > Kitasatosporales > Streptomycetaceae > Streptomyces > Streptomyces sp. NPDC057271. Next base: position 14,852 of record NZ_JBHUYJ010000118.1, on the reverse strand, counting down.
CGCGCGACAGGAACCCGCCGCGAAAGCGGCCCTGGCCATGCGGCGCCCCGGCTGGGGTAGGCGGGCCGGGGTGAGATGGAAGTCGATGCGACGGCGCGTCAAGAAGCGTCCGTCCGGAGAGCGGTGAATTTCGGTGCATGTCGTACTCGCCGGTGGGGGGACCGCCGGCCACATCGAGCCCGCGCTCGCCCTCGCGGACGCCCTGCGCAGGCAGGACCCGAGCGTGGGTATCACGGCGCTCGGCACGGAGAAGGGCCTGGAGACCCGACTCGTCCCCGAACGGGGCTACGAGCTGGCGCTCATCCCCGCCGTGCCGCTGCCGCGCAAGCCCACCCCTGAGCTGATCACCGTCCCCGGACGGCTGCGCGGCACCATCAAGGCGGCCGAGCAGGTCCTGGAGCGCACCATGGCGGACTGCGTGGTCGGCTTCGGTGGCTACGTGGCTCTGCCCGGCTATCTCGCGGCCAAGCGCCTCGGAGTGCCGATCGTGGTCCACGAGGCCAACGCCCGGCCGGGCCTCGCCAACAAGATCGGCTCGCGCTACGCGGCCGGGGTCGCCGTCGCCACCCCGGACTCCAAGCTTCGGGGCGCCCGTTACATCGGCATCCCGCTGCGGCACACCATCGCCACCCTCGACCGGGCCCGGGTCCGGCCCGAGGCGCGCGCCGCCTTCGGTCTCGACCCGAACCTGCCGACGCTGCTCGTCTCCGGCGGCTCGCAGGGCGCACGCCGGCTCAACGAGGTCATCCAGCAGATCGCGCCCGTGCTCCAGCGCTCCGGCATCCAGATCCTGCACGCGGTCGGCCCGAAGAACGAGGTGCCGCGTGTCGACAACATGCCCGGGATGCCACCGTACGTCCCGGTACCGTACGTGGACCGGATGGATCTCGCGTACGCGGCGGCGGACATGATGCTCTGCCGCGCGGGCGCGATGACCGTCGCCGAACTCTCCGCCGTCGGGCTGCCCGCCGCGTACGTCCCGCTGCCCATCGGCAACGGCGAACAGCGGCTCAACGCCCAGCCGGTGGTCAAGGCGGGCGGCGGACTGCTGGTCGATGACGCGGAGCTGTCGCCGCAGTGGGTGCAGGGCAACGTCCTGCCCGTACTGTCCGATCCGCACCGGCTGTACGAGATGTCCCGCGCCGCCGCCGAGTTCGGCCGCAGGGACGCCGACGACCTGCTCGTCGGCATGGTGTACGACGCGATCGCCGCGCGCTGAGGCGAGCGCGCCGAAGGGCGCGCGGGGCGCCCGGAGGCGGGTGAGCCTCGAAGGGAAGGAGAGAGGACGTGTCCGGACCGACGACCGCGGAGAAGCGCGGCGCACGCGAGCCGAAGGCGTCGTCGGAACGGCCGGTGGGGACGGGCGCTCGGAACGGTGGATTCCGGGTGCCCGGACCGCGGGTCCTGCTGGTCGCGCTCTCCCTCGTCCTGATCGTGGCCGGCGGAGTCTGGGCGCTCTACGGCTCGTCCTGGCTGCGCGTGGAACGCGTGACGACCTCCGGAACGCGGATCCTGACACCCCGTGAGGTGAAGGCGGTCGCCGCCGTGCCGATCGGATCCCCGCTCGTCTCCGTCGACACCGACGCCATCGAGGCACGACTGCTGCGCGAACTGCCCCGAATCGACACGGTCGAGGTCGCGCGGTCCTGGCCGGATGGAATCGGTCTGAAAGTGACGGAACGGAAGCCGGTTCTGGTGGTGGAAAAGGGCGGAAAGTTCACGGAAGTGGACTCCACCGGAACGCGATTCGCCACCGTGGACAAAGCGCCCCCAGGCGTACCCGAACTCGTCCTGAGGGCCGCCTCCGCGCCGAGCCTGCGCCGCTTCGGCGAGGACCGGCTCCTGCTGGAGGCCGTGGGCGTGACGGGCGAACTCCCCGGGAAAATCGCCCGGGACACTCGTGTCGTCGAGATCACCTCGTACGACTCCATCACTCTGGAGCTCAGTGGCGGCCGTACGGTGTTCTGGGGCAGCGGTGAGGAGGGTGCCGTCAAGGCCCGCGTACTCACCGCCCTGATGAAAGCGACGCCCAAAGCGGGGCACTTCGATGTAAGCGCCCCCACAGCCCCCGCCACCTCGGGGAGTTGACGCCCATTCCCGCTGGCCAGCACCCTGGTTGGCCAGCGCTACGGGTGATCACATAGGGTGAAAAGAAAAACGGGAGGTTCGGCGTGTTCGTTGAACGTGCGCCACGTGTCGACTTAGTGTCCTGTTCGGAAGAGTCCAGCGAACAGAGACACTGGTAACCCTAAACTTCAACGTTAGGGTTTGGGTCGGCGTTTCGGACCGTCCCATCGGCATCCGTCGTCGCAGCGCGACTACCACCGCGAAGCGGCGACACGTAACTCGAGGCGAGAGGCCTTCGACGTGGCAGCACCGCAGAACTACCTCGCAGTCATCAAGGTCATCGGTGTCGGCGGCGGTGGTGTCAATGCCATCAACCGAATGATCGAGGTCGGTCTCAAGGGCGTCGAGTTCATCGCGATCAACACCGACGCGCAAGCGCTGTTGATGAGCGACGCCGACGTCAAGCTCGACGTCGGCCGTGAACTCACCCGTGGCCTCGGGGCCGGGGCGAACCCGGCAGTCGGTCGCAAGGCGGCAGAGGACCACCGTGAGGAGATCGAGGAGGTCCTCAAGGGGGCCGACATGGTCTTCGTCACCGCCGGCGAAGGTGGCGGCACCGGCACCGGCGGCGCACCCGTCGTGGCCAACATCGCGCGCTCGCTCGGCGCCCTGACGATCGGTGTGGTCACCCGGCCGTTCACCTTCGAGGGACGCCGTCGGGCCAACCAGGCGGAGGACGGCATCGCCGAGCTCCGCGAAGAGGTCGACACCCTCATCGTCATCCCGAACGACCGGCTGCTCTCGATCTCGGACCGCCAGGTCTCCGTGCTCGACGCCTTCAAGTCGGCCGACCAGGTGCTGCTGAGCGGTGTGCAGGGCATCACCGACCTCATCACCACCCCGGGTCTGATCAACCTCGACTTCGCCGACGTCAAGTCGGTCATGTCCGAGGCCGGTTCGGCCCTCATGGGCATCGGCTCCGCCCGCGGCGACGACCGCGCGGTCGCGGCGGCCGAGATGGCGATCTCCTCGCCGCTCCTGGAGGCGTCCATCGACGGCGCCCGTGGCGTGCTGCTCTCCATCTCCGGCGGCTCGGACCTCGGTCTCTTCGAGATCAACGAGGCCGCGCAGCTGGTGAGCGAGGCCGCTCACCCCGAGGCCAACATCATCTTCGGTGCCGTCATCGACGACGCCCTGGGCGACGAGGTACGGGTCACGGTCATCGCGGCGGGCTTCGACGGCGGTCAGCCGCCGGCCCGCCGTGACAACATCCTCAGCTCGGCCTCGGCCAAGCGCGAGGAGCCGGCCCCCGCGCCGCGCGCCACCGAGCGCCCGCTCGGCGGTCTCGGCACCGTCGCCCCCCGGGACGAGCCGGCCGCCCCGGCCGAGCCCGCCCCGGCGGCCTCCGCGGAGACCACGCTGCCGCCGGCCGTTCCGCCGGTCGTCCCGCCGGCCCGCCCGTACCCGGACACCCAGGCCGAAGAGCTGGACGTTCCGGACTTCTTGAAGTGATAGAGCAGCTCGAACCCGTGAGCGGCGCGCACTTCGCCTTCACCGACAGGTGGGGCGGGGTGAGCGCCGTTCCGTACGAGGAGCTCAACCTCGGCGGCGCGGTGGGGGACGACCCCGAGGCCGTACGCGTCAACCGGGCCCGGGCGGCCGGGGCGCTGGGGATCGACCCCGGGCGTGTCGTCTGGATGAACCAGGTGCACGGGCCGGATGTCGCGGTGGTCGACGAGCCCTGGGGTGACCGGCCGGTTCCCCGGGTCGACGCGATCGTCACCACCCGGCGCGGACTCCCCCTCGCGGTCCTCACCGCCGACTGCACGCCGGTCCTTCTCGCCGATCCCGTCGCCGGGGTCGTGGCAGCCGCCCACGCCGGGCGGCCCGGGATGGTCGCCGGGGTCGTGCCGGCCGCGGTGAAGGCCATGATCGAACTCGGCGCCGACCCGGCCCGGATCACCGCCCGTACCGGCCCCGCCGTATGCGGGCGCTGCTACGAGGTGCCGGAGGCGATGCGCGCCGAGGTGGCCGCGGTCGAGCCGGCCGCGTTCGCCGAGACGAGCTGGGGTACCCCGGCAGTCGACGTCACCGCCGGGGTCCACGTCCAGTTGGAGCGGCTCGGGATCCGGGACCGGCAGGCCAGCGGGGTCTGCACGCGCGAGTCGGGTGACCACTACTCGTACCGCCGCGATCGCACCACAGGTCGACTCGCGGGATATGTCTGGTTGGACGGATATGACGGACCGTAAGTCGGAACTCGCCGAGAACCTGGCGCGGGTGGAGGAACGTATCTCTGCCGCCTGTGCCTCCGCCGGCCGCATGCGGGAAGACGTGACCCTGATCGTGGTCACCAAGACCTACCCCGCGAGCGATGTGCGCATCCTGCACGAACTCGGTGTACGGGACGTCGCCGAGAACCGCGACCAGGACGCCGCCCCCAAGGCCGCGGCCTGCGCGGATCTGGACCTCCGCTGGCACTTCGTCGGCCAGTTGCAGACGAACAAGGTCCGCTCTGTGACGACTTATGCGGATGTCGTGCAGTCCGTCGACCGTTTGAAGCTGGTCACCGCCCTCGCGGCGGCGGCCGAGAGGTCGGGCCGCGAACTCGGCTGCCTCGTCCAGGTCGCGCTCGACGCCGAGTCGGGCGAGCGCGGCGAGCGGGGCGGCGTGTCGCCGGACGGCGTCGAGGAGTTGGCCGCCGCCGTGGACGCCGCACCCGGGCTGAGGCTCGACGGACTGATGACCGTCGCGCCGCTCGCCGGCCCCTTCGCGGGCCGCCAACGTGCGGCGTTCGACCGCCTGATGGATTTGTCGACTCTCCTGCGCGCGACCCGTCCGGCTGCGAACATGGTGTCCGCGGGGATGAGTGCGGACCTCGAGGACGCTGTGGCGGCCGGAGCGACACATGTGCGCATCGGTACTGCGGTACTGGGTGTCCGCCCCAGGCTCGGGTAACGTCGCCAAGCAAGTCGGACCACAGCAGAAAATATGGTCATTCCCGCCGGTCGGCGGGCAGACCTCGTGGATCACGGGCACTTGGTGACGAGGCCGATCCACCACAGAGCGGAGGACTCAGAGAATGGCCGGCGCGATGCGCAAGATGGCGGTCTACCTCGGCCTCGTGGAGGACGATGGGTACGACGGCCGGGGGTTCGACCCCGACGACGACTTCGAACCCGAGCTGGAACCGGAACCCGAGCGCGAGCGACGCCATCAGCCCCCGCGCCAGGTGGAGCGCGAGGAACCGATGCGTGTGGTGCAGCAGCCCACGCCGCGCGAGCCGGTCGCCCACGCCGCCTCGCTGTCCGCCGAAAGCGGACGTCCGGCTCGAATCGCCCCCGTGGCGTCCATCACACCCGAACGCCCGAGCCTGGAGAAGAACGCACCGGTGATCATGCCCAAGGTCGTGTCCGAGCGGGAGCCGTACCGCATCACCACACTGCACCCGAGGACCTACAACGAAGCCCGTACCATCGGGGAACACTTCCGTGAGGGCACTCCGGTGATCATGAACCTCACGGAGATGGACGACACGGACGCGAAGCGACTTGTCGACTTTGCCGCCGGACTCGTCTTCGGGCTCCATGGCAGCATTGAGCGCGTGACGCAGAAGGTGTTCCTGTTGTCGCCTGCTAACGTCGATGTCACGGCGGAGGACAAGGCCCGGATCGCAGAGGGCGGATTCTTCAACCAGAGCTGAGAAAACGAAGACCGGAACGGCCGGCCGCAGGGCCGGGCAAGTGAGAGCACGAGAGCCAGGGGAGAGGGAAGCGCGGGATGGGCGTCGCACTACAAGTGGTCTACATCGCTCTGATGTGCTTCCTCATCGTGCTGATCTTCCGGTTGGTCATGGACTACGTCTTTCAGTTCGCACGTTCATGGCAACCCGGTAAGGCGATGGTGGTCGTTCTGGAGGCCACCTACACTGTCACCGATCCACCGCTCAAGCTTCTGCGGCGGGTCATCCCGCCGTTGCGTCTCGGGGGCGTGGCACTTGACCTGTCCTTCTTCGTTCTGATGATCATCGTCTACATCCTGATCTCCATCGTGAGCGGCTTCGCGAGGTGAATGTGGACGATACGGTCTTGCCGACTGCCGACGACTACGTAGAGGTGAAGAAGAGATGCCGCTGACCCCCGAGGACGTGCGGAACAAGCAGTTCACGACCGTCCGCCTTCGAGAAGGCTATGACGAGGACGAGGTCGATGCCTTCCTCGACGAGGTCGAAGCCGAACTGACCCGCCTGCTCCGCGAGAACGAGGACCTGCGGGCCAAGCTGGCCGCGGCGACGCGTGCCGCTGCGCAGAACCAGCAGCAGCAGGGTATGCGCAAGCCCCCGGAGCAGCAGGATCGTCCCGTCGGTCCCGGCGCCCCGGTGCCCGCCGCCATATCCGGACCGCCCGTCCAGCAGCAGCCCCCGCAGATGGGGCCGCCGCAGTTGCCGTCCGGTGCGCCTCAGCTTCCCGCCGGTCCCGGTGGCCACGGCCCCGGCCCGATGCAGGGTGGCCCGATGGGCCCCGGCCCGATGCAGGGCGGCCCGATGGGTCAGCCGATGGGCGGCCCCATGGGGCACCCCCAGCAGCAGATGCAGCAGCCGATGCAGCAGCCCCAGCAGGGCCCTGGTGGCGACAGCGCCGCCCGTGTCCTCTCGCTGGCCCAGCAGACGGCCGACCAGGCGATCGCAGAGGCCCGTTCCGAGGCCAACAAGATCGTCGGCGAGGCGCGCTCGCGCGCCGAGGGCTTGGAGCGGGACGCCCGCGCCAAGGCCGACGCGCTGGAGCGGGACGCGCAGGAGAAGCACCGCGTCGCGATGGGCTCGCTGGAGTCCGCTCGCGCGACGCTGGAGCGCAAGGTCGAGGACCTGCGCGGCTTCGAGCGCGAGTACCGCACGCGTCTGAAGTCGTACCTGGAGTCGCAGCTGCGCCAGCTGGAGACCCAGGCGGACGACTCGCTGGCTCCGCCGCGGACGCCCGCCACGGCCTCCCTGCCGCCGTCGCCCTCGATGGCCTCGGCGGGTGCGGGTGCGCCGTCGTACGGCGGCAACGGCTCGATGGGCGGCCCCCCGTCCATGGGCGGTGCCCCGTCCTACGGTGGCCAGCAGCAGATGTCGCCGGCGATGACCCAGCCGATGGCTCCGGTCCGTCCGCAGGCGCCGCAGCCGATGCAGCAGGCGCCGGCGCCGATGCGTGGCTTCCTGATCGACGAGGACGACAACTGACGGCGGCGGTTCGCGCGGTGAGCGCGTAGCCGTCGGCAGGCTGAAGGCCGGGCCCCTGGGAAACCAGGGGCCCGGCCTTTTTGCGTGGGTGGGGCCGCCTGCGGCGGGCTCCTTCCCCGGGCCCGGGGCTCCGCCCCGGACCGGGTGGCCGCGGAGGGGAGTCCGCCCCGTGCCCCCTGCCCTCGTGGGCCCGTGCCCTCGTGGGCCCGTGCCCCGCCCCCGTGCCCTCGTGCTCCCGCGGGCCCCGTGCCCTCGTGGGCCCGTGCCTGCCCCGTGCTCCCGTGGGCGCGTGCCTGCCCCGTGATCCCGTGGGCGCGTGCCTGCCCCGTGCTCCCGTGGGCGCGTGCCTGCCCCGTGATCCCGTGGGCCGACAACTCCGCGCAGGCTGGGGGGGTTTAGGGGGGCCGGGGCCCGGTGGGGCCGGCTGCGTCGGGGGAGGGCGGCTGCTTTGCGCGAGCGGGGTGGCTTCGGGCCGGGGCCCGGTGGGACCGGCCGCGTCGGGGGAGGGCGGCTCCGGGGCCGTGCCCGTGTGGGTCGGCGGCTTCGCGCCGAAGGCTCCCGCGCCCACCCGAACCGGGGCGGGGATCGCTGTGGGGCTCGGCCCCCACGGCCTTGGGGGAGCGGCAGCTTCGCGCCGCCTGCGGGGGCGGGAGGCCCCCGTCTCGTCAGAATGTCGGGGAGGGGTGGGGGGAACGGAGAAGCCCGGCCCCCACGCGGGGGCCGGGCCGCTCGTCGTCGCCGGTTACGCCTTGCGGAGGCTGAAGGTCAGGGACAGGCCTTCGTCGGTGAACGGCGGGCCGAACGTGGTGTCCGGGGTGGTGGTCGCGAAGTCCGTCGCCAGGACCTCGTCCGCGATCAGCTCCGCGTGGGCCGTCAGGGCCTCCGTCGTCTCGGGGGACTCCGACGCCCAGCGCAGGGCGATCCGGTCCGCCACGTCCAGGCCGCTGTTCTTGCGGGCCTCCTGGATCAAGCGGATCGCGTCCCGGGCCAGGCCCGCCTTCCGCAGCTCCGGGGTGATCTCGAGGTCCAGGGCGACCGTCGCGCCCGCGTCCGAGGCGACCGACCAGCCTTCACGGGGCGTCTCCGTGATGATGATCTCCTCGGGGGTGACGAAGATCGTCTCGCCGTTCACCTCCAGCGTCGCCTCGCCCGCCTGGCGCAGCGCCAGCGACAGCTCCGCCGCGTCCGCCGCCGCGACCGCCTTCGCCACGTCCTGGACGCCCTTGCCGAAGCGCTTGCCCAGCGCGCGGAAGTTCGCCTTCGCCGACGTGTCGACCAGCGAGCCGCCGACCTCGGAGAGGGAGGCCACGGACGTGACGTTCAGCTCCTCCGTGATCTGGGCCCGCAGCTCCGGGGAGAGGTCGGTGAAGCCCGTCGCCGCGACCAGGGCCCGGGAGAGCGGCTGGCGGGTCTTCACGCCCGACTCCGCCCGCGTCGCCCGGCCCAGCTCGACCAGGCGGCGGACCAGCGTCATCTGCGTGGAGAGTGTCGGGTCGACCAACGCCTGGTCCGGCTCCGGCCACGTCGCGAGGTGGACCGACTCCGGGGCGTCCGGGGTCACGGGGACCACCAGGTCCTGCCAGACCCGCTCCGTGATGAAGGGGGTCAGCGGGGCCATCAGGCGCGTGACCGTCTCCACCACGTCGTGCAGGGTGCGCAGCGCCGCCTTGTCGCCCTGCCAGAACCGGCGGCGCGAGCGCCGCACGTACCAGTTCGACAGGTCGTCCACGAACGCGGAGATCAGCTTGCCCGCCCGCTGCGTGTCGTACGACTCCAGCGCCTGCGTGACTTCGGAGACCAGCGTGTTCAGCTCGGACAGGAGCCACTTGTCCAGGACCGAGCGCTCCGCCGGCGCAGGGTCGGACGCGCTCGGCGCCCAGCCGGACGTACGGGCGTACAGCGCCTGGAAGGCGACCGTGTTCCAGTAGGTGAGGAGGGTCTTCCGCACCACCTCCTGGATCGTGCCGTGGCCGACCCGGCGCGCCGCCCACGGGGAGCCACCGGCCGCCATGAACCAGCGGACCGCGTCCGCGCCGTGCTGGTCCATCAGCGGGATCGGCTGCAGGATGTTGCCCAGGTGCTTGGACATCTTGCGGCCGTCCTCGGCGAGGATGTGGCCCAGGCAGACCACGTTCTCGTACGACGACCTGTCGAAGACCAGCGTGCCGACCGCCATCAGCGTGTAGAACCACCCACGCGTCTGGTCGATGGCCTCGGAGATGAACTGCGCAGGGTACCGGGACTCGAAGAGTTCCTTGTTCTTGTACGGGTAGCCCCACTGCGCGAACGGCATCGAGCCCGAGTCGTACCAGGCGTCGATGACCTCCGGCACGCGCGTCGCCGTCTTCGAGCAGCTCGGGCAGGGGAAGGTCACCGCGTCGATGTACGGGCGGTGCGGGTCGAGCTCGGACTGGTCCGAGCCCGTCAGCTCGGTCAGCTCGGCGCGCGAGCCCACGCACGTCAGATGGCCGTCCTCGCAGCGCCACAGCGGCAGCGGCGTGCCCCAGTAGCGGCTGCGGGAGAGCGCCCAGTCGATGTTGTTGTTCAGCCAGTCGCCGAAGCGGCCGTGCTTGACCGAGTCGGGGAACCAGTTCGTCTTCTCGTTCTCCTCGAGAAGGCGGTCCTTCACGGCGGTCGTACGGATGTACCAGGACGGCTGCGCGTAGTAGAGCAGCGCCGTGTGGCAGCGCCAGCAGTGCGGGTAGCTGTGCTCGTACGGGATGTGCTTGAAGAGCAGGCCGCGCGCGTCCAGGTCGGCGGTCAGCTGCTCGTCGGCCTTCTTGAAGAAGACACCGCCGACCAGCGGCACGTCCTCCTCGAAGGTGCCGTCGGGGCGGACCGGGTTCACGACCGGCAGGCCGTAGGCGCGGCAGACCTTGAGGTCGTCCTCACCGAAGGCGGGGGACTGGTGGACCAGACCCGTGCCGTCCTCGGTCGTGACGTACTCCGCGTTGACGACGTAGTGCGCCCCGGACGGGCCGCGCTCGTTGCTTCCCTCGCCGGCGCTCGGGAAGTCGACCAGCTCGAAGGGGCGCTGGTACGTCCAGCGCTCCATCTCCGCGCCCGTGAAGGACTCGCCCGTGGTGACCCAGCCCTCGCCGAGCGCCTTCTCGACCAGCGGCGCGGCGACGACGAGCTTCTCCTCGCCGTCGGTCGCGACGACGTACGTGACCTCGGGGTGCGCGGCGACCGCCGTGTTGGAGACCAGGGTCCACGGGGTCGTCGTCCAGACCAGGAGCGCCGCCTGGCCGGCCAGCGGGCCGGAGGTCAGCGGGAAGCGGACGAAGACGGAGGGGTCGACGACCGTCTCGTACCCCTGCGCCAGCTCGTGGTCCGACAGGCCGGTGCCGCAGCGCGGGCACCAGGGGGCGACGCGGTGGTCCTGGACGAGCAGGCCCTTGTCGAAGATCTGCTTGAGCGACCACCAGACCGACTCGATGTACTCGGGGTCCATCGTCCGGTACGCGTCGTCCAGGTCGACCCAGTAGCCCATGCGCGTCGTGAGTTCGGCGAAGGCGTCGGTGTGGCGGGTCACGGACTCGCGGCACTTGTCGTTGAACGCGGCGATGCCGTATTCCTCGATGTCCTTCTTGCCGGCGAAGCCGAGCTCCTTCTCGACGGCGAGCTCGACCGGGAGGCCGTGGCAGTCCCAGCCGGCCTTGCGGGCCACGTGGTAGCCGCGCATGGTCCGGAAGCGGGGGAAGACGTCCTTGAAGACGCGGGCCTCGATGTGGTGGGCGCCGGGCATGCCGTTGGCGGTCGGCGGGCCCTCGTAGAACACCCACTCGGGGCGGCCCTCGGACTGCTCCAGGGTCTTGGCGAAGACCTTGCTCTCGCGCCAGAAATCGAGCACGGCGTGCTCGAGCGCGGGCAGGTCGACCTGGGCGGGCACCTGGCGGTACTGCGTCATCGATCTTCCTCCGGCGGACTGCTTCGTTTCCGTCCGGAGGGACGAGAGCGCCGTGCTGCGCGGCTCCCGCGGTACCACCCTCCTTGGCCCCGGACGTGCGTCGCCCGTGGCCCCCTCATTGGGGTCGCGATGCCGGTTCTAGTCGCCTGACGGCTTTCTTCCGGCGGCTCCGGGGTGATGCTTCACATCGGGCTCGCCCCCGGGCTCTCACCGTCCCCGGGTCGCTCATGGCTGCGTACGACGCTACTCGTCCCCATCCAAGCCTTTCGCTCAGCCCAGTGTACGGGGCCGGAAGCCGCACGGCGGACCGCTTTTCCGGCGGCGCGCGGGGCGACCGCGCATGACCCGAATGGCCATACGGCCGTGGCCGGACTTCACCGGCCCCCGCGGGGCGGATTACGGGGCGGAGAGCTGGGCACAACGGATGCAGACTCGCCTTGCCGGTGGCATGGGGCGGGTGCGAACGGCGGCGTGCCCCGTTGCCGCGGGCCTTGGGCCGATTTATCGTCCCAGCACGATTCGCGAGCAAGATCACAAAATGTGAAGGGGCCGCGACATGGTGGCGAAGAAGACCGCCGCGAAGAAGACCTCGACCGCCGGATCCACCGGTGTGGACGGGGCGGCCAAGGACGTCACCGGCAAGAAGTCGACGGTCGCGAAGAAGGCGGCAGCGAAGAAGGCCCCGGCGCGCAGGACGACGACGAAGAGCACGGCGAAGACCACGGCGCAGAGCGAGAGCGGGGTGACGGCAGAGCCGGCGGCCGAGAAGACAGCCGAGAGGACCGCCGAGAAGTCGACCAAGGCCGACGCCTCCGCCAGGAAGAGCTCCGCCAGGAAGACCCCGGCCGAGAAGGCGGCCGCCACGAAGGCTCCGCCGACGAGGAAGGCCTCGGCGGCCGAGAAGGCCCCGGCCGCCGGCAAGGCGGTCGCGAAGAAGACCGCGGCCAAGAAGACCGCGGCCAAGAAGACCGCAGCCAAGAAGAAGGCCGCATCCGCGGCGCACGTGAAGCAGACAGGAGCCGCGACAGTGGCAGCTAAGAAGACCGCGGGTGGCGTCACGACGGCAGAGGGCGAGGCCGCGGTCCCTCCGGCGCGCGCCGGTGAGCTCGCCGTACGCCCCGGTGAGGACCCCTGGACGCCCGCGGAGGTCGCGGAGGCCCGGGCCGGGCTCGAGAGCGAGGTTCTCCGCCTCCGGGCCGAGCTGCTCCACTCCCGGGAGGAGCTGACCGGCCTCATGCGGGACTCCGGCGACGGCGCCGGAGACGACCAGGCCGACACCGGCACCAAGAACATCACCCGCGAGCACGAGCTCGCCCTGGCCGCCAACGCCCGCGAGATGCTGGAACAGTCCGAGCACGCCCTGGAGCGCCTCGACGCGGGCACGTACGGCCTCTGCGAGGTGTGCGGCAAGCCGATCGGCAAGGCGCGCATGCAGGCGTTCCCGCGGGCCACTCTCTGTGTCGAGGACAAGCAGAAGCAGGAGCGCCGCGGCTGACGGGCCCGAAGGGGTGTGCCGTACCCTCGTGCACAGTCAGGGCACCTAGGTTGAGGGACTCACGTGGCAGAGGCGGAGCGCATCATCGGTACGCCGGATTCAGACGCGGACGGCTCGGGCGGCGAGGCCGCGGCCCCGGCCGCGGACGAGCAGCCGAAGGGCCGGCGCAAGATCGTCGCGCTGCTGGCCGTGGCGCTCGTCGCGTACCTGCTCGACCTCGGAAGCAAGATGCTCGTGGTCGCCAAGCTGGAGGGCCACGAGCCGATCCAGGTGATCGGCGACGTGCTGAGGTTCGAGGCGATCCGGAACCCGGGCGCCGCCTTCGGCATGGGTGAGGCCTTCACGATCATCTTCACCTTCATCGCGGCCGCCGTGATCGTCGTGATCATCCGGCTGGCGCGCAAGCTCTACAGCACGTGGTGGGCGATCGCGCTCGGTCTGCTGCTCGGCGGTGCGCTGGGCAATCTGACCGACCGGATCTTCCGCTCGCCGGGCGTCTTCGAGGGCGCGGTCGTGGACTTCATCGCGCCCGCGCACTTCGCCGTCTTCAACCTCGCGGACTCGGCGATCGTCTGCGGCGGCTTCCTGATCGTCATCCTGTCGTTCCGGGGCCTGGACCCCGACGGCACCGTCCACAAGGACTGACAAGGCATACTCGACGGGTGAGTACGAGTTCCGAGATCCGCACCCTGCCCGTTCCCGATGGCCTGGAGGGCGAGCGCGTCGACGCCGCCATCGCCCGGATGTTCGGGTTCTCCCGTACGAAGGCGGCGGAGCTGGCCGCCTCCGGCAAGGTCCAGGTCGACGGCGCCGTCGTCGGCAAATCCGAGCGGGTCAGCGGCGGCGCGTGGCTCGAGGTCGAGATGCCCGGGGCCCCGGCGCCGGTGCAGATCGTGGCCGAGCCCGTCGAGGGCATGGAGATCATCCACGACGACGACGACATCGTCGTGATCATGAAGCCGATCGGGGTCGCCGCGCACCCGAGCCCCGGCTGGACCGGGACGACGGTCATCGGCGGCCTCGCCGCCGCCGGGTACCGCATCTCCACCTCCGGCGCCGCCGAGCGCCAGGGGATCGTGCACCGCCTCGACGTCGGTACGTCGGGACTCATGGTCGTCGCCAAGTCCGAGCGGGCGTACACGCTGCTCAAGGCGCAGTTCAAGGAGCGGGTCGTCGACAAGCGCTACCACGCGCTGGTCCAGGGGCACCCGGACCCGATGAGCGGCACGATCGACGCCCCGATCGGGCGCCACCCCCAGCACGACTACAAGTGGGCCGTCACCGCCGAGGGCAAGCCCTCGGTGACGCACTACGACCTGATCGAGGCGTACCGCGCGGCCTCGCTGCTCGACATCAAGCTGGAGACCGGCCGTACGCACCAGATCCGCGTGCACATGTCGGCACACCGCCACCCCTGCGTCGGCGACCTCACCTACGGCGCGGACCCGACGATGGCCAAGCGGCTCGGGCTGACGCGTCAGTGGCTGCACGCCGTACGCCTCGGCTTCGAGCACCCGTCGGACGGGCGCTGGGTGGAGTTCGAGAGCACGTACCCGGCGGACCTGCAGAACGCCCTGGACCGGATCGCGGCGGAGAGCGCGTGAGCACGGGATACGAGGTCCGCGAGGCGACAGGACCGGAGGACCGGGAGGCCTGCTTCACGGTCCGCCGCGAGGTCTTCGTCGTCGAGCAGAACGTGCCGCAGGAGATCGAGTACGACCGCTACGACGAGACCGCCGTCCACGTCCTCGCCGTGCGCGAGGACGGGCTGCCGCTGGGCACCGGCCGGCTGCTGCACGGCGCCGACGCGCTGGGCAAGACCGGCTCGGACACCTCGGTCGGCTCGCTCGGCCGTCTGGCCGTCTCCCGGGCCGCGCGCGGTCTCGGGGTCGGTGCGGCGCTGGTCCGCGCGATCGAGGACGCGGCGCGCGAGCGCGGCCTCACGGCCGTCGACCTGCACGCCCAGACCCATGCGCTCGGCTTCTACGAGCGTCTCGGCTACGAGGTGTACGGCCCCGAGTTCCCGGACGCGGGCATCCCGCACCGCGCGATGCGGCGGGCGCTCTAGTGCCGCATCAGGCAACGTTCGCCCTGTCGACGACGGCGCGTAGGTGCCGGTCGTCGGCGTGGCGGTTTCGCCAGATGATGTAGCGGCGGAT
>NZ_JBHUYJ010000117.1:0-23746 GCF_042668715.1 Streptomyces sp. NPDC057271 | reverse complement strand
GTTTGGGGTGAAAAACGAGAACTTCCCCCCCCCACGACCGGGTTTCGGCGGCAGGGCCCGTTCGTCACGCTGTCACACCATGCTCAGATCTCGCCGCGCAGTTTGGCGAGCGCCTCCGCGAGGATCGCCTCGCCGTCCGCGTCGCTGCGCCGCTCACGTACGTACGCGAGGTGCGTCTTGTACGGCTCGGTGCGCGGCGGGTCCGGCGGGTTGTCCCGGTCCTGACCGGCCGGGAAGCCGCAGCGCGGGCAGTCCCACGTCTCCGGAACCTGTGCGTCACTGGCGAAGCTCGGCTGCGTCTCGTGCCCGTTCGAGCACCAGAAGGAGATGCGGAGGCGCGGTGCCGACTCGCCCCGCTCGGCCTCCCCCATCGGCCCCGCTCCGACCCGGCTTCCCCGGATCGCGTTGCCACTTGCCACGGTCGTAACTCCCTGCGTGATGGTGCTCGAAGATGCCCCAGTCTACGTAAGGCCCAACGCGCGTCCAGTGATTGGAGTTACACGTCCAACTTCATCAGAAGCGCAAGTACGACAATGCACGCGAACCACAGCAGACCGACCACGACGGTGATGCGGTCCAGGTTGCGCTCGGCAACCGAGGAGCCACCGACGGACGACTGCATGCCACCGCCGAACATGTCGGAGAGGCCGCCGCCCTTCCCCTTGTGCATCAGCACGAGCAGCATCAGCAGCGCGCTGAAGACGATCAGGGCGATCGAGAACCCCATAACCACGGCTGGACCAACTTCCTCGGACTTATACGGACGGGGGCCGGGCATCTCGCGCCCGACCCCCGCAAGGGTACGACGGATCGTCGCTACCGCCTACTCACCGATCAGGTCACTGATCCCGGAAGCGGACGATCTTGACGAACTCGTCGGAGTCCAGCGCCGCGCCGCCCACCAGGGCACCGTCGACGTCGGGCTGCGCCATGATCGCGGCCACGTTTCCGGCCTTGACCGAGCCGCCGTACTGGATGCGGACCTTGTCGGCCAGCTCCTGCGAGTACAGCTCCGCCAGACGCCCGCGGATCGCTCCGCAGACCTCCTGCGCGTCCTCGGGGGTGGCGACCTCGCCGGTGCCGATGGCCCACACCGGCTCGTACGCGATCACGATGGACTCGGCCTGCTCGGCCGGGAGGTCCTTCAGGCCGCCGTCGAGCTGGTCGAGCGTGTACGGGACCTGCTGTCCGGCCTTGCGGACCTCCAGGCCCTCGCCGACGCAGAGGATCGGGGTGATGCCGTGCTTGAACGCGGCCTTCACCTTGGCGTTGCAGATCTCGTCCGTCTCGGCGTGGTACTGCCGGCGCTCGGAGTGGCCCACGGCGACGTAGGCGCACTTCAGCTTGGACAGCATGAGGCCCGAGATCTCGCCGGTGTACGCACCGGAGTCGTGCGCCGAGATGTCCTGGGCGCCGTACTTGATCTTGAGCTTGTCGCCGTCGACCAGGGTCTGGACGGACCGCAGGTCGGTGAAGGGCGGCAGAACCGCGACCTCGACGGCGTCGTGGTCCTTTTCGGTCAGCGCGAAGGCGAGCTTCTGGACGTGGGCGATGGCCTCGAGGTGGTTGAGGTTCATCTTCCAGTTGCCCGCCATCAGCGGGGTGCGGGTGCTGCTCACAGGTGTTCAGTCCTCCAGTGCGGCGAGGCCGGGGAGCGTCTTGCCCTCGAGGTACTCGAGGGAGGCGCCGCCGCCGGTCGAAATGTGGCCGAAGGCATTCTCGTCGAAGCCCAGGGTGCGGACCGCGGCGGCGCTGTCGCCGCCGCCGACGACGGTGAAGCCGGGGCCGTCGAGCAGGGCCTGCGCGACGGCCTTGGTCCCGCCTGCGTAGTCGGGGTGTTCGAAGACGCCCAGGGGGCCGTTCCAGAAGACGGTCTCGGCGTCGGCGAGCTTCGACGCGTACAGCTCACGCGTCTTCGGGCCGATGTCGAGGCCCTCCTTCGTCGACGGGATCTTGTCGGCGTCGACGGTCTCGAAGTCGGCCGGGGCCTTGGTCTTCAGGTCCGGGAACTCCGTGGAGACGAGCACGTCGACCGGGAGGACGAGCTCGACGCCGTTCTCCTCGGCCCGCTTCATGTACTCCTTGACGGTCTCCACCTGGTCCTTCTGGAGCAGGGAGATGCCGACCTCGTGGCCCTTGGCGTAGAGGAAGGTGTACGCCATGCCGCCACCGATGAGGAGACGGTCGGCCTTGCCGAGCAGCTGGTCGATGACGGCCAGCTTGTCGGAGACCTTGGCGCCGCCCAGGACGACCACGTACGGGCGCTTGACGTCGTCGGTCAGCTTCTTCAGGACGCCGACCTCGGTGGCGATGAGGTAGCCGGCGGCGTGCGGCAGCCGGGCCGGGAGGTCGAAGACCGAGGCGTGCTTGCGGTGCACGGCACCGAAGCCGTCGCCGACGTAGACGTCGGCGAGGGCGGCCAGCTGGTCCGCGAACGCGCCACGCTCGGCGTCGTCCTTGGAGGTCTCGCCGGCGTTGAAGCGGAGGTTCTCGACTACGGCCACCTGGCCGTCGGCGAGGCCTGCGACGGTCGACCGGGCGGACTCGCCGACCGTGTCGGTCGCGAACGCCACGTCGGCGCCGAGCAGTTCGCCGAGGCGCGCGGCCGCCGGGGCGAGGGAGAACGCCGGGTCCGGCGCTCCCTTGGGGCGGCCCAGGTGCGAGGCGACGACGACCCGGGCGCCCGCGTCGGCGAGCGCCTTGACCGTGGGCAGGACGGCGCGGATGCGGCCGTCGTCGGTGATGGTGGTGCCGTCCAGCGGCACGTTGAGGTCGGCGCGGACGAATACGCGCTTGCCGGCGACGCCTTCGGCGAGAAGCTCGTCGATGGTCTTCATCTTCTACTGACTCCTTGGTACGCGGTGAAGCACACGAGACAGGGCTCGCACAGCGCATCATCGCGCTGTCCGAGCCCTGTACTCACATCGAGGTGCCGGTTCCGGAGGCTTTAGAGCTGGTTGCCCACGAAGACGGTGAGGTCGACGAGGCGGTTGGAGTAGCCCCACTCGTTGTCGTACCAGCCGAGGATCTTCACCGAGTTGCCCTCCTGGACCATGGTCAGGGAGGAGTCGAAGGTGCAGGAGGCCGGGTCGCTGACGATGTCCGAGGAGACGATCGGGTCCTCGGTGTAGAAGAGGATGCCCTTCAGGTCGCCGTCGTCGGCGGCCTTCTTGAACGCGGCGTTGACCTCGTCCTTGGTGACCTCGCGCTGCAGGGTGACGACCAGGTCGGTGGCCGAGCCGGTCGGGACCGGGACGCGCATGGCGATGCCGTCCAGCTTGCCCTTGAGCTGCGGGAGGACCAGGGCGGTGGCCTTGGCGGCACCCGTCGTGGTCGGGATGATGTTCTCCGCGGCGGCGCGGGCGCGGCGCAGGTCGGAGTGCGGGAAGTCCAGGATGCGCTGGTCGTTGGTGTACGCGTGGACCGTGGTCATCAGGCCCTTGACGATGCCGAAGTTCTCGTCGAGAACCTTGGCCATCGGCGCCACACAGTTGGTGGTGCAGGACGCGTTCGAGATGACGTGGTGGTTCGCCGGCTCGTACTTGTCCTGGTTGACGCCCATGACGATGGTGATGTCCTCGTCCTTGGCCGGAGCCGAGATGAGGACCTTCTTCGCGCCACCGGCGATGTGCTTCTCGGCGTCGGCCTTCTTGGTGAAGATGCCGGTCGACTCGATGACGATGTCGACGCCCAGCTCGCCCCAGGGGATGTCGGCCGGGTTGCGCTCCGAGAGCACCTTGATGGTGTGGCCGTCGACGGTGATGGTGTCGGCGGTGTGGGTGACCTCGGCCTTGAGGCGTCCCAGGATCGTGTCGTACTTCAGCAGGTGAGCAGTGGTCGCGGTGTCACCCAGGTCGTTGACAGCCACGATCTCGATGTCGGCACCCTGCTCAAGGAGCGCCCGGAAGTAGTTGCGACCGATGCGGCCAAAGCCGTTGATGCCTACGCGGATCGTCACGAACCGATCTCCTCGTGAGAGTACGCCGGGTTCGACGCCGGCGAGATTCTTTTTTAGGGATGTCCCCGACCGCTTACGACCCTACCTCCCTCATAGGCTCAGAGTGACATCGCGTGCGGTCGAAATGCCTCGTGAAAGCACCGTGGCCCGTTATTACCGGCGGGTTCGAGCCACGGTGCCCATTTCGTCCCGATCACTGACTGTGATCAAAGGTGCGGGTGCCCGCTCAGCCGTGCAGCATGCCGAGCGCCTTGCGGATGAGCATCCTGCGCTGCACCGCGCTCGTGACGTGCTCCAGGCCGAAACCGAGGAGAACGGTGTCACGTGTGGTGACCGCGGCCTGGGAGTGGAAGAGCCCCGCGGACCGGGTCCACGCGGTGTCGTTCCCGGGGCTGCCGGCCGGCGGACCCGTTACGGACCAGGCGCCGAGGGAGGTCTCGAAGCCCTCGCCCTGGCCCGCCGTGCCGCCCACGACGAGCGCGGTGTCGTCGACGAAGGCGCCCATCTCGCCGGCCCCGGCGTCCGAGACGTACGAGATCGACAGCTCGACCTGCCTGCCCGCGTAGGCGCTCAGGTCGATCGACGCCTGCCGCCAGCCGTTGGAGGGGCCGGTGAAGGCGTGCCAGGAGCCGGTGGTGCCGGTCGTCGCGCAGCCGTCCTCGCCGACGGTCAGGTAGTGGGCGAGGAAGGGGTGGCCCCGGACGTAGTAGCCCTCACCGCAGTCGGCCGGCTCGGCGGCCGAGGTGCCGCCGTTGGCGTCGGGCAGCGTGGTCCAGTCGTCCTGGCCGACGGTGTGGGCCTCGACGACGAGGTTGTCGTAGCCGGGCTCGGTGTCGTGGCTGACCTGGAAGCGCAGGCTCGGCGCGTCCGCCGCGGTGACGGAGGAGAGGTCGACGGTGCGGCTGAGGCGCGTCCAGGTGTCGTCGGCATGCCGGACGGCGGCGAAGGACGTGCCCTCGTACGGCTCGAAGGGGGTGCGGACGCCCGGGTAGTCGCCGGCGGACCGGCTGCTTCCGAACTGCGGGAACTCCCGGGGCCGCAGGATGTCCGAGGTGACGGTGTACGCCCCGGCGTTGTCGAGCGGGTTGTCCGCCGCGCCACCGAGGGTGCCGGTGGCGCGGCCGAATCCGCCGGCTCCGGCGAAGGACTGCGGACCGTTCAGCCCGGCCCGGTGGTAGGCGCCGAGGTAGTACTGGGCGAAGTCGTTGGACGTCGCCCGGCCGATGTCGACGAGCCCTCCGGACTTCTCACCGGCGTTGACGAGCTTGCCGCCCTCGTTGAGGTAGTCCCGTACGGCCATCGTGACGGGGCCCGAGGGCTGCTCGGCGCCGGTGTACCAGACGACCGTACGGAAGTGGCTCAGCACGCCGAGCGGGTCGGGGGCGCCCTGGACGGCGACGTCCCAGACGGCGGCCCCGCGGCCGTTGCCGGCGAGCGCGTCCCGGTACGCGGCGGTGTGCCGGGCGGCGGTGGTGCCGCCCTCCTCGGCGAGGACGAGCACGTCGCCGCGGGGCCGCTCGGCCACGGTGTACGTGAAGGGGGTGGAGGAGGTCGCCCTGCCCTCGCGGGTGCGGGCGGTGAACCAGACCTCGACGGTGTCGCCCGGGGCGGCGTCCTCGACCACGGCCCGGTACTGGTCGAAGTAGAGGTTGTCCTCGCCGCCGTACGTCTCGCCGCCCTCCCAGGCCGTCAGGCGCTCGGAGTGCGTACGGCCGCCGTTGACGCGGTACTTGAGCTCCTTGGACCGCAGCGACCTGCGGGCGGTGACGGCGACCTCCTGGTCGCCGCCGCGGGCGTAGGAGGTGGCGAAGGTGTGCGGGGTGAAGTCGGGCGCGTCGAGGCCGGTGACGGAGACGGGCCGGTCCGGGTGGGCGGCGGTCTCGGCGACGGCGAGCGCGAACGGGACGTTCTTGGCGAACTCCGCCTGGATCAGCTTCTCGTCGTCCGGGAAGGTGAAGACGGAGGCGCAGTCGGCGGGCTCCCAGGCGTCGTTCGGGTCGACGCGGGAGGCGGTGGCGCAGGTCGACATCTCGGGGGTGAACATCTGCATCCCGTTGACGTTCGCCGCGTGTCCGTCGGCCTCGCCGTTGGTGGTGTAGAGCTCGGAGGAGACCTGCGGGCGGTATCCGGGCACGGCGGACTTCGCCGGAGTGCCGGCCAGGGACTTGAGCACCACGTCGTCGGGGGTGTCGGTGGCGACCTGCCAGCCGACGCCGTAGAGCAGCAGTTGAGCGGCGGAGTGGTAGTTGATGCCGTACCGGAAGCCGATGCGCTTCTGGAAGGCGTCGAGCGCCTTCGTCTCGGGCTCGGACATCGGGCCGGTGCCGCGGTAGGTCTCGTCGGCCGGGTCGGGGGACGAACCCTCGTTGTCGTAGCCCCACTTGTAGGCGAAGTTACGGTTGAGGTCGACGCCGTCGCCGGACCGGACGCGGCCGTCGCCGTCGTTGTCGCGCAGGTTCTTGCGCCACTGTCGGTGGGCGGGGTCCGCGTGGGTGAAGTCGTAGCCGTCCGGGTTGGCGGAGAGCACGAACCAGAGTTCGGTGGAGTCGACGATCTTCGTGATCCGCCGGTCCGTGCCGTACCCGTCGAGGTAGTGGTGGAGCAGCCGCCGCGTCATCTCGGGGGTGATCCACTCACGGGCGTGCTGGTTGGACATGTAGAGGGTCGCGGGCTTCGAGCCGTCCCTGGCCTTCTTGGCGCCCTTGGTGACCTTGACGGCGAGGATGTCCTGGCCCTTGACCGTCCGGCCGATGGAGACGACCTTCGTGAGGCCCGGATGGGCCTGTGCGGTGGCCAGGATCTCCTGCTTGAGGCCGCCCGCGCCGCCGTACGGGCGGAAGACGCCGTCGCCGGCACCCGCGACCCGCTTCTCGGCCTCGGCGGAGAGGGTGTGCCCGGCGAGTTCGACGCCCTTGCCGCGCAGCTCCCCGGCCTGTGCGTCGGTGAGGTACAGCTCCAGCGTGGCGGAGCCCTTCTCGGGCACCCGCTCCGTCAGCTCATGGCCGTCGGCGCCCGCTTCGAGCAGCAGCGGCACCTGGTCTTCGGTGACCTTCGCGCGCCATACGGAGACGGCTTCGCCGTCGGCGCCGCCGCTCGTGCTCCGGGGTTCCGCTCCGGCGACGGGTGTCGCCGCCAGTCCCGCGATCAGCAGTGAAGCCGCGGCGAGGATCGCTCCCGCTCCGCGTCTCATAAGCCCCCCTTGCTGTTGTCTGCCACGAAAGCGAACAGACGCCAGGCTGATCACCGTTCATGATCATGTCAAGGGCGCCATGCGGGCCGAACGGGTGCTGCCGGTGCCTCAGAAAGGCACCGGCAGCGGCGAGTCGAGCGGCGGGGCAGGTCAGCCGACGAGGCTGTCGTCCAGCTCCTCCGTCAGGCTGGACTCCGTTCCCGGGATGCCCAGATCCTGCGCCCGCTTGTCGGCCATGGCCAGCAGGCGGCGGATCCGGCCCGCGACCGCGTCCTTGGTCAGCGGCGGCTCGGCGAGCGCGCCCAGCTCCTCCAGGGAGGCCTGCTTGTGCTCCATGCGCAGCCGGCCCGCGGCGGCGAGATGCTCCGGCACCTCCTCGCCGAGGATCTCCAGGGCGCGCTGCACACGGGCACCGGCGGCGACCGCGGCGCGCGCCGAGCGGCGCAGGTTGGCGTCGTCGAAGTTGGCCAGCCGGTTCGCCGTCGCCCGGACCTCGCGGCGCATCCGCCGCTCCTCCCAGGCCAGCACCGACTCATGTGCGCCGAGCCGGGTCAGCAGCGCACCGATGGCGTCCCCGTCCCGGACGACCACCCGGTCCACCCCCCGTACCTCACGGGCCTTCGCGGCGATGCTCAGCCGGCGCGCGGCGCCCACCAGGGCGAGCGCGGCCTCCGGGCCGGGGCAGGTCACCTCCAGGGAGGAGGAGCGCCCGGGCTCGGTGAGCGAGCCGTGCGCCAGGAACGCGCCGCGCCAGGCCGCCTCGGCGTCGCAGGTGGCACCCGAGACGACCTGCGGGGGCAGGCCGCGGATCGGGCGTCCCCGGCCGTCGACCAGACCGGTCTGCCGGGCCAGCTGGTCGCCGCCCGCCACCACGCGCACGACGAAGCGGGAGCCGCGCCGCAGACCTCCCGGGGCCATCACGATCAGCTCGGAGCTGTGCCCGAAGATCTCCAGAATGTCCCGCTTGAGCCGACGCGCCGCCATCGCGGTGTCCAGCTCCGCCTCGATCACGATCCGCCCGCTCACCAGGTGCAGACCGCCGGCGAACCGCAGGATCGACGAGACCTCTGCCTTCCTGCAGCAGGTCCGGGTGACGGGGAGCCGGGAGATCTCGTCCTTCACCGCTGCCGTCATCGCCATGGGCCGATCCTTCCATGCATCCGAAAAATACGGTCGTACGCGGCGGCCAACAGCTCCGGATCGTGCCTCGGCTGACCTCCCCCATAGCCTTCGGCATGGGAGGGGCCGCCGGCACACGCCACCGGCGCCAGCTCGACCGCGGCGCCGAGCCGCTTGGCGGCGTCGGCGAGAGAGTCGCGGTCGGGCACGGCGGCCTCGTCGGCCAGCACCACGTCCAGGGCGAGTTTAGGGGCGTGTCGTCCCAAAACCTCCAAATGACGCTGCGGAGAGAACCCCTCGGTTTCTCCCGGCTGCGGTGCGAGGTTGAGGGAGAGGACCTTGCGGGCCTTGGTCTCGGTGAGCGCGTCGAGCAGTTCGGGCACGAGGAGATGCGGGATCACCGAGGAGAACCAGGAGCCGGGCCCTAGCACCACCCAGTCCGCGTCCCGGACCGCGGCGACGGCCTCGGGCACCGCCGGCGGATCGTTCGGTACGAGGTGCACCGACTGCACCTCACCGGGCGTGAGCGCCACCGTGGCCTGGCCACGGACGGTGTCCACGTCGTTCGGGTGCTCCGGGTCGTGCCCCTTGACCAGGGCCTGGAGCTCCAGCGGCACGGCCGACATCGGCAGCACCCGGCCGTGGGCGCCGAGCAGCTTGCCGACCAGGTCCAGAGCGAGGACATGGTCACCCAGCTGCTCCCAGAGCGCGACGATCAGCAGATTGCCGACCGCGTGCTCGTGCAGGTCCCCCTTGGACTGGAAGCGGTGCTGGATGACGCGGGCCCAGGTCTGTCCCCAGTCGTCGTCCCCGCACAGCGCGGCGAGCGCCTTGCGCAGATCGCCCGGCGGCAGCACCCCCAGCTCCTCCCGGAGCCGGCCGCTGGAGCCCCCGTCGTCGGCGACGGTGACGACGGCGGTCAGATCGCCCGTGATCCGGCGCAGTGCGGCAAGGGAGGCCGACAGGCCCATGCCTCCGCCGAGCGCGACGACCTTGGGCTGGGCGCCGCGCCTACGGAGCGTACGTACCGAAAGGGTGGACGTACGCCGACGGTACGGCTTCACTCGCGCCCCATGTCCCGGTGGACGACGACGGTCTCGACCCCTTCCGCTGCGAGGCGGGCGGCGAGCTTCTCGGACGTGGCGACGGAGCGGTGCTTGCCGCCCGTGCAGCCGACGGCGATGGTCACGTACCGCTTGCCCTCGCGGCGGTAGCCCGCGGCGATCAGCTGGAGCAGCTCGGTGTAGCGGTCGAGGAACTCCTTGGCCCCGGGCTGGTTGAAGACATAGGCCGAGACCTCCTCGTTGAGCCCGGTGAAGGGCCGCAGCTCGGGGACCCAGTGCGGGTTGGGCAGGAAGCGCATGTCGACGACGAGGTCGGCGTCGACGGGCAGCCCGTACTTGAATCCGAAGGACATGACGGTGGCCCGCAGCTCCGGCTCCTCCTCGCCGGCGAACTGGGCGTCCATCTTGGCGCGCAGCTCGTGGACGTTGAGGCTGGAGGTGTCGATCACCAGGTCGGCGTCGCCGCGCAGCTCGCGCAGCAGGTCGCGCTCGGCGGCGATGCCGTCGGTGATGCGGCCGTCGCCCTGGAGCGGGTGCGGCCTGCGGACCGACTCGAACCGCCGGACCAGGGCCTCGTCGGAGGACTCCAGGAAGACGATCCGCCGCGTGACCTGCTGGGCGTCGAGCGCGGCGAGGGACTCCCGCAGGGCGTCGAAGAACTGCCGGCCGCGGACGTCGACGACGACGGCGATCCGGGCGACGTTGCCCTGGGAACGGGCGCCGAGCTCCACCATGGTGGGGATCAGCGCGGGCGGCAGGTTGTCGACGACGAACCAGCCGAGGTCCTCCAGGCACTTCGCCGCGGTGGACCGGCCGGCGCCGGACATGCCGGAGATGATCACCAGCTCGGGGATGGCCGCCGTGTCGGCGGTCTCACCGGCCTCCTTCGTGCCCGTACTCACGTGTCCTGCTCCGTCTTCTCGCTGCTCTTCTTGCGCTTCTTGCTCTGTCTGGCGGTTGTGCTCGGTCATGCGGTGGTGCCCCCGTCGTCTTCCATGATCTCTCCTGTTGCCGTATTCACGGCGGGTGCGGCCGGGGCCGCCTGGGCGAGAGCCACGGCGACGGCCTCGGCCGTCTTCCTGCCCATGCCGGGCACCTCGCAGATCTGCTCGATTGTCGCCTGCCTGAGCCGCTTCACCGAGCCGAAATGCTTGATCAACGCCTGTTTGCGGGTATCGCCGAGGCCGGGGACGGCGTCCAGGGGGCTGGCCCTGATGCGCTTGTTCCGCTTCGAGCGCTGGTAGCGGATGGCGAAGTCGTGAGCCGTGTCACGTACCCGCTGAAGGAGGTAGAGGCCCTCGCTGGAACGCGGCAGGACGACCGGATCGTCGTCGCCGGGCAGCCACACCTCCTCCAGCCGCTTGGCGAGGCCGCAGACGGCGATGTCGTCGATGCCCAGCTCGTCCAGGGCCCGCCGGGCGGCGGCGACCTGGGGCTGCCCGCCGTCGACCACGACGAGCTGCGGCGGGTACGCGAAACGCCTGGGGCGTCCGTCGTCGACGGGCACCTCACCGGAGGCGAGCGGACCCTCGCGGTGCGGGCCTTCGCCGTGCGGGCCGTCACGGTGCGGGCCGGCTCCGTGCGGGCCTTCGCCGTGCGGGCCGGCTCCGTGCGCGGCGGACCCCTTCACGAATGCGCCGGGCACCGGCACGCCGACGCCGTCCGTCCCGTCGCCGTGGGTGTCCATCGCGTCACCGTCCGCGTCGACGGCCACGCCCTCGGGCCCCCACTCCCCCGTCTTCTCCTTCTCGACGAGATAGCGCTTGAAGCGGCGGCTGATCACCTCGTGCATCGAGCGGACGTCGTCCTGCCCCTCGAAGCCCTTGATCTGGAAGCGGCGGTACTCGCTCTTGCGGGGCAGCCCGTCCTCGAAGACGACCATGGACGCCACGACGTCCTGTCCCTGGAGGTGCGAGATGTCGAAGCACTCGATCCGCAGCGGCGCCGAGTCCAGGTCCAGGGCCTCGGCGATCTCCTCCAGGGCCCGGGAGCGGGTGGTCAGGTCGCTGGCACGTTTGGTCTTGTGCAGCACCAGCGCCTGCTGCGCGTTGCGCGCGACCGTCTCCATGAGGTCCTTCTTGTCACCGCGCTGCGGGACGCGGAGGGAGACCTGCGAGCCACGGCGGCCGCTCAGCCACTGGGTGACGGCGTCGGCGTCCTCGGGCACGGCCGGGACGAGCACCTCCCGGGGGACCGCGTCGCCGCTCTCCTCCCCGTACAGCTGCTGGAGCGCGTGCTCGACGAGGCCGGCCGTGGAGACGGCCTCGACCTTGTCGGTGACCCAGCCGCGCTGGCCGCGCACCCGTCCGCCCCGGACGTGGAAGATCTGGACGGCGGCCTCCAGCTCGTCCTCGGCGAGCGCGATCAGGTCGGCGTCGGTGGCATCGGCCAGCACGACGGCGTTCTTCTCCATGGCGCGCCGCAGCGCCCCTATGTCGTCGCGGAGCCTGGCCGCCTTCTCGTACTCCATCTCCTCGGCCGCCTCCATCATCTGCTGTTCGAGGCGGCGGATGTACGTGCCGGTGCGGCCGGCCATGAAGTCGCAGAACTCCTCAGCCAGTTCGCGGTGCTCGTCGGGCTCGACCCGGCCCACACAGGGGGCGGAGCACTTGCCGATGTAGCCGAGGAGGCAGGGGCGCCCGGCGGAGGCGGCGTTACGGAACACCCCGGCGGAGCAGGTCCGCACGGGGAAGACGCGGAGCATCAGGTCGACGGTCTCGCGGATGGCCCAGGCGTGGGCGTACGGACCGAAGTAGCGGACGCCCTTCTTCTTGTGGCCGCGCATGACCTGGACGCGCGGAAACTCCTCGTTCAGGGTCACCGCGAGGTAGGGATAGCTCTTGTCGTCCCGGTACTTGACGTTGAACCGGGGGTCGTACTCCTTGATCCAGGAGTACTCCAGCTGGAGCGCCTCGACCTCGGTCGAGACCACGGTCCACTCGACCGAGGCGGCCGTGGTGACCATGGTGGCCGTGCGCGGGTGCAGGCTCGCGAGCGGCTGGAAGTAGTTCGCCAGCCGCTGGCGCAGGGACTTCGCCTTCCCGACGTAGATCACCCGGCGGTGCTCGTCGCGGAATCTGTAGACCCCCGGCGAGTCGGGGATCTGCCCCGGCTTGGGGCGGTAGCTGGAGGGGTCGGCCATGCTCCCCACCCTACTGGCGGGGGCCGACACTCAGGCCGCGTGCGCTCGTTGGCCGGACATGACGACGGAGACGACGGAACAGTCGACGCGGCGGCCGGCGGGACGGCTCGCGGGCCGGGTGTGCGTGATCACGGGGGCGGCCAGCGGAATCGGGCGGGCGACGGCGCTGCGGTTCGCACGCGAGGGCGCGCGGGTGGTGGCCACGGACGTGAACGCGGAGCGCCTGGCGACGCTGAGTGACGATCTTGGCCTGGTCACGGTGGCCGGGGACGTGGCGAGGGAGGAGGACGCCCGTCGGATGATCACGGCGGCGGTGGAGCGGTTCGGGCGGATCGACGTCCTGGTGGCGAACGCCGGGGTGATCCCGCTCTCGGACGTCACGGAGGCCACCGGGGACGACTGGGACCGCGTCATGGCCGTGGACGGCAAGGGCATGTTCCTGACCTGCAAGTACGCGATCGAGGTCATGGCCGGGCAGGAGAGCGGCGGGGCGATCGTCTGCACCTCGTCGATCTCCGGGGTGGCGGGCCAGGCCCGCCAGGCGGTCTACGGCCCGGCGAAGTTCGTGGCCTCGGGGCTGACGAAGCACCTGGCGGTCGAGTGGGCGGGGCGCGGGATCCGCGTCAACGCGGTGGCGCCGGGCACGATCGAGACGGAGCGGGTCGCGGCGGCCCGCACGGAACCGGGTGGCCCGGAGTACCTGTCGGAGATCGTCGAGCTCCACCCCATGCATCGCTTCGGCACCCCGGAGGAGGTGGCGTCGGCCATCCTCTTCCTGGCCTCGGACGAGGCGTCCTTCATCACGGGCGTGGTCCTCCCGGTGGACGGCGGCTACCTGGCCCGCTGAGGAGACCCCTCGTGGTGGGCAGCCGCCCCACCGGGGCGGGGCGGGGGCACGACCGGACCACCGGGCGCCCCACAGGCAGTGGGCAATCGTCCCCACCGGGGCGGAACGGTGGCACGACCGGACCACCCGGCGCCCCCGATAGCGGGCAGCCGTCCCACCCGGGCGGAACGGGCGGGCACGACCGGGCCACCGGGGCGAGCGGTCCGCGCCGCGTGCGGCGGTGCCCGCGCGGACCCGGTGGATCCGGTCGCCCCCGTGTCAGGCCCGGTGTCGGCGCCTGATCCGCGCGCCGTACAGCGCAAGGGCCAGCACCGCGCCCGCGCCCGCCGTCACCCCGGCGGCCGTGACCAGGGGCTCCTGGTGAGCCGGGCGTTCGGAGCCGTAACCGCCGGCCGCGCCCTTCCGGGCGTACACGGACTCCGGCAGCTTGTCCCCGTACGCCTTCACGACCCGTTCCCGGTACGCGCCGAGGCTCGTCCCGTTCCGGCCGACCGCCCGTACCGCGTCCTCGTCCAGCGGCAGCACCTTCGCGCCCCTCTGGACGTACCAGGCGTCGATCTGCGGCTCGCGGAAGACGATCCCGCCGGGCAGGGCCCGCGCGCCCTCCACCGCGTACCGCATCTCGTCGTCGCCGGTGGCGATGTTCACCACCTGCCACGCCCCGTCCGCGCCTCGCGCGGTCCACAGCGAGGCGGTCTGGCCGTCCGAGGCGACCGCCTTGCTCGCGTGGAACTCGACGCGGGCGACGGGCGCGCCCGCCTTCCCTGCCACGAAGTCCGGGGACAGGACGCGCACCGGGACGGACGCGCCCTCGATCCGGGGCCGCGCCGCCGCCCGTGCGACGGCTCCGTCGCGGGCGAAGAACCGGGAGAGCGTGTCCAGGGTCGCGGGGGCGGACGCCGCCTTCTCCGGCGTGGGTGCCGGAGGAGGCGTACCGGCCGCGGCGGCCGGTACGGCACCGAGGGCGACGAGGGCGGCGGCGGACAGGAGCCCGGCGCCGGTCGCGCGTGCGTGCACCTTCATCGTCGTCACGCCCCTATCCGGTAGAGCGAGTGGGTCCAGGAGAACGACCCGTTGTCCACGTACCAGGCGTGCGAGGCCCAGTTGTAGCGGTCGCTGGAGGGCCAGGGGTCGCCCCAGTAGACCCAGCTGTTCGCGTCGTCGTACCCGTAGATCACATGCATGTGGCCGCCGCCGCTCGCCCACTGGATCCGCGTCTCGATCGGCCGGTCGGCGTTGATCTCGGTCTGCACGGTCGAGTAGCGCAGCCAGCCCGTCACGTACGAGCCGGGGTTGACGCCCGCCCAGCGCAGACCGGTCTGCACGTTGCCGAGCGTGGCCTGGTTGTTGGGGCAGTCGTAACCCTGCCGGCGGTTGAAGGCGGCGTTGCAGAACTGGTTCTGGCTGTAGTTCCGGCCGAACCACGTGGCGATGGTGTTGCCGCCGGCGGCCCAGCACCAGTTGCTCTTCTGCTGTGCCTGCATGGTGATGTTCAGCCGCTTGTACGCGAGGGTCGCCTGGGTGGAGACGTCCTCGCTCGTCGGCGCGGCGGTCGCCGACGACATGGGAAGCAGGAAGAGGGCGGCAGCGGCGAGCGCCGCCAAGGACAGCTTTCTACTGCGCATCGCGTTCCTCCCGATACGGGGGGTGTGGGGATGTGTGGGGGTGTGGGGGGTGGAGGAGCGCGTCCGGACGCTGCCCTGGAGCATCGGACGTTGTCCGGAACGGGTCAACACGCTTCAATGCGGGATGACGGCGGGCTGTGAACGGTGTGACCCGGTTGTGAACACGCGCCCTACCGTCACCTGCGGGCGCGTCCCCGGCGGCACGGCGGCCCGCCCCCTTCGTCGTGAACGTTCACTGAGGAGACCCGTGGGGCACACCGAGGCCGATCTGGCGCAGTTGCTGCACACCGGGCCGTTCCATCTGGCGCTGCGCACGGCCTTCGCGGTGCGCGGGCTTCCGCTCCAGCGGGTGCAGCACCATCTCGCCCATCGGGGGGTCAAGGTCGGTGTGACCAGCCTCAGCTACTGGCAACAGGGTGCCCGACGCCCGCAGCGGCCGGAGTCGATGAAGGCCGTCCGCGCTCTGGAGGAGGTGCTGCAGCTGCCGGGGAACTCGCTGATCCGGCTGCTGGCCGAGGACGCGGCGGCGCGCGGTGACGTGGAGCGGCCGGCCGGCCGCTCGTACCGTTCGCTGGTGGAGGCGTCGGGGGCGGTGGAGGAGCTGCTCGCCGGCCTGGAGTCGCCGGTCGACGGCGGGCTGCACACGGTCGGCCACCACGAGCGGGTGCGGATCGGTGCGGGGCGGGAGCTGGTGGGGCGGGACTCGCAGCACGTGGTGCGGGCGCACCGGGACGGTATCGACCGTTATCTGGCCATCCACCACGGCGATCCGGGCTGCGACCCCTCACGTGTGGTCGTGCGGGCGACGGAGAACTGCCGGACGGGACGGGTGAGGTGGCACGCGGAGACGGGTGTGCTCGTCGCGGAGCTGCTGTTCGACGCGCGGCTGCGTGCCGGGGAGACGTACCTCTTCGGGTACGGCTTCGAGGACGGCACCGGCGGTCCGAGCGGGGAGTACGTCCGGGGGTTCAGCTTCGCCGGCGGGCAGTACGTGCTGCAGGTGCGGTTCGACGAGGCGGCGCTGCCGGTACGGTGCCGTCGCTTCGCCCAGGCGTCGGCGGGCGCGACGCGCGGTGGCCGCTCGGATCTGACGCTGAGCGGGCGGCACCGCACGGTGCACCTGGTGGAGCAGGGCGTACGGCCCGGGCTGCTGGGGATCGACTGGGACTGGGCGTAGGCACGGTCACCCTACGCCTCCAGGCCCCTCAGACCTCCCGGACCCCTACGCCTCCGGGCCCGCGACGAGCTTTCCGCCCTCGACGCGGACCGGGACCTCGGGGAGCGGGACCGTCGCCGGGCCCTGGAGGGCCTTGCCGGTGGTCACGTCGAAACGGCTGCCGTGGCAGGGGCAGTTGCCCTCGTTGTTCTCGATCTTGTCGAGCACGCAGCCCGCGTGGGTGCACTGGGCGCTGAACGCCTTGTACTGGCCCTTGGCCGGGCAGCTCACCAGGACGCGCTGTTCGCGGTAGAGCTTGGCGCCGCCGACGGGCACCTCCTCGGGGGCGCCGAGGGTCACCGGGACGGTCGGCGTCGGGACCTGGGCGTGTCCGAGCTTGGAATCCGTGGAGCAGGCGGCGACACCCAGCCCGGCGGCACCGGCGAGCGCGGCGCCCTTCAGTACGGTGCGGCGGCTGGACTGGCCGGACATGAGCGCTCCACGGATGCGATCGGGACACGAGGTGACCGAACCGACGATACCGGCGCCTCCGCACAGGCCTGCGAGGGGGCTGTCGTGGCCGGTGGGGCATGGGTTACGTTCACGGCGTGATCGTCGTCGCCGGTGAGTCCCTGATCGATCTGGTCCCCGACGGTGCCGCCGCCGGGCCGCTGTCCGCGCTGGTACCCGTCAGGGGCGGGGGGCCGTACAACACGGCCGTGGCCCTCGGCCGGCTGGCCGCCGGGGTCGCGTTCTGCTCACGAGTCTCGACGGACGCGTTCGGCGAGGCGCTGATGGACGGGCTGCGGGAGGCGGGAGTGGAGACCGGGCTCGTCCAGCGGGGCCCGGAGCCGACGACGCTGGCGGTCGCCTCGGTGGGCGCGGACGGCTCGGCACAGTACGGCTTCTACGTCGAAGGCACGGCCGACCGGCTCTTCGCGCTGCCTGAGCGGCTGCCGGAGGGGGTGCGGGCGGTGGCGTTCGGCACGTGTTCTCTGGCTCTCGAACCGGGTGCGAGCGCGTACGAGGCGCTGTTGCGGCGGGAGGCGGAGCGCGGCGCGCTGACGCTCCTCGACCCCAATATCCGCCCTGGTCTGATCCCGGACGCGGCCGCCTATCGTGAGCGCTTCGTGTCCTGGCTGCCGTCCGTCTCGCTGCTGAAGCTCTCGGAGGAGGACGCGGCCTGGCTGGGCTCCACGCCGGAGCACTGGCTGGAGCGGGGGCCTTCGGCGGTCGTCCTGACCCGCGGTGCGGCGGGCTTGGCGGTCCACACCCGGTCGTACGAGGTGTCGGTCCCGGCCGTGCGCGTCGAGATCGCGGACACAATCGGTGCGGGCGACACGGTGAACGCGGCGCTGCTGCACGGCCTGGGCGACCGCCCGGTGCACTCCCTGGACGCCGAGGCGTGGTCCGCGCTCCTGACGTACGCGGCGAAGGCGGCCGCCCTCACCTGCACCCGCCCGGGCGCGGAGCCCCCGTACGCGCACGAGCTGGGAACGTAGCCCGTCAGATCCGGTGCGCGGATCCGGGGGGGGCGGCTCTGGGAGGGCTGCTCTGGGAGGGCGCAGATCCGGGGCAGCTGATCCGGGCCGCGGATCCGGTGGGCGGCCCCGGGAGGCCGCGGATCCGGGCCGCGAATCCGGGGGCGCGGATCCGGAGGCGCGGCCCCCGGTTTCGGGCGGGGCGGGGGTGCCCGTCGCGGGAATCCCCCACCCCGGCCCCGTCACGCCTTGCGCGCCCGCGTCGCCGTCTTCTTGGCCGCGGCCTTCTTCGCAGGCGCGGCCACCTTCTTCGCCGCCGTCTTCTTCGCGGGGGCCTTCTTCGCGGGGCCGGACGCCTTCCGCGCCGCCGGCACCGTCGCGTCGCTGACCCGGTCGGCGCCCAGGATCTCGCGCAGGAACTTGCCGGTGTGGCTCGCCGGAACCGAGGCGACCTCCTCGGGCGTGCCCTCGGCGATCACCAGACCACCGCCGCTGCCGCCCTCCGGGCCCATGTCGATGACCCAGTCCGCGGTCTTGATGACATCGAGGTTGTGCTCGATCACGATCACCGAGTTCCCCTTGTCGACCAGACCCGACAGAACCTTGATCAGCTTCGAGATGTCCTCGAAGTGCAGACCCGTCGTCGGCTCGTCCAGGACGTAGACCGTTCGTCCCGTCGACCGCTTCTGGAGCTCGGAGGCGAGCTTCACGCGCTGCGCCTCACCGCCCGAGAGCGTCGGCGCGGACTGGCCCAGCCGGACGTACCCGAGGCCGACCTCGTTGAGCGTGCGCAGGTGGCGCGCGATCGTCGGGACCGCCTCGAAGAAGTCCAGGGCCTCCTCGATGGGCATGTCCAGGACCTCGGCGATGGACTTGCCCTTGTAGTGGACCTCCAGGGTCTCCCGGTTGTACCGGGCGCCGTGGCAGACCTCGCACGGGACGTACACGTCCGGCAGGAAGTTCATCTCGATCTTGATCGTGCCGTCGCCGGAGCAGTTCTCGCAGCGGCCGCCCTTGACGTTGAAGGAGAACCGGCCCGGCAGGTAGCCGCGGACCTTCGCCTCCATCGTCTCGGCGAACAGCCTGCGGACGTGGTCGAAGACCCCGGTGTACGTCGCCGGGTTCGACCGCGGGGTGCGGCCGATCGGCGACTGGTCGACGTGCACGACCTTGTCGACGAGGTCGTCGCCGTCCACGCGCGTGTGCCGCCCGGGCACCGACTTGGCGCCGTTGAGTTCGCGCGCCAGGTGGGTGTAGAGGATGTCGTTGACCAGCGTCGACTTGCCGGAGCCGGAGACTCCGGTGACGGCCGTGAGAACACCCAGCGGGAACGAGACGTCGATGTCCCGCAGGTTGTTCTCACGGGCGCCGTGCACCGTGAGCCGGCGCGAGGGGTCCACGGGGCGGCGGATGTCCGGCATCCCGATCGCCCTGCGGCCCGAGAGGTACTGCCCGGTCACCGACTCCTTGTTGGCGAGCAGTTCCTTCAAGAGGCCGGAGTGGACGACCTTGCCGCCGTGCTCGCCGGCGCCGGGGCCGATGTCGACGACCCAGTCGGCGACGTTGATGGTGTCCTCGTCGTGCTCGACGACGATGAGCGTGTTACCCATGTCCCGCAGCCGGACCAGGGTCTCGATGAGCCGGTGGTTGTCGCGCTGGTGGAGACCGATGGAGGGCTCGTCCAGGACGTAGAGCACGCCGACGAGACCGGAGCCGATCTGGGTGGCGAGCCGGATGCGCTGGGCCTCGCCGCCGGAGAGCGTCCCGGCCGCGCGGTTCAGGGAGAGATAGTCGAGGCCGACGTCGACGAGGAACCGCAGGCGCTCGTTGACCTCCTTCAGGACCCGCTCGGCGATCTTCTTGTCGCGGGCGTTGAGCTTCAGCCGGCCGAGGAAGTCGGCGCACTCGCTGATCGACATCGCGGAGACCTCGGCGATGGACTTCTCCATGACCGTGACGGCGAGGACGATCGGCTTCAGGCGGCTGCCCTCACAGGTGGGGCAGGGCACCTCGCGCATGTAGCCCTCGAAGCGCTCGCGGCTGGAGTCGCTCTCGGCCTCGCTGTGCCGCCGCTTCACGAAGGAGACGGCGCCCTCGAAGGCCGGGGTGGTGTACGCCCGCTCCCGTCCGTACCGGTTGCGGTAGCGGACCTCGACCTGGGTCTTGTGGCCGTGCATCAGGGCCTTCTTGGCCCGTGCCGGGAGTGCGGCGTACGGCAGGTCCGTACGGAAGCCGAGGGCCTGGGAGAGGCCGCCGATGAGCCGGCCGAAGTACTCCTTGGTGTGGCCGTGGGACCAGGGGTGGATGGCGCCCTCGTCGAGCGAGCGGTCCTCGTCCGGGACGATCAGCTCGGGGTCGACCTCCATGCGCGTGCCGATACCGGTGCAGTCCGGGCAGGCGCCGAAGGGCGAGTTGAAGGAGAAGGAGCGGGGCTCCAGCTCCTCGAAGGACAGGTCGTCGTACGGGCAGTAGAGGTGCTCCGAGTACATCCGCTCGCGCTCGGGGTCGTCCTCGGCGAGGTCGACGAAGTCGAGCACGACCATGCCGCCGGAGAGCCCGAGGGCCGTCTCCACGGAGTCCGTGAGCCGGCGCTTGGCACCGTCCTTCACGGTGAGGCGGTCGACGACCACCTCGATCGTGTGCTTCTCCTGCTTCTTCAGGGTCGGCGGCTCGCTGAGCTGGACGGTCTGCCCGTCCACCCGCGCCCGGCTGTACCCCTTGGTCTGGAGGTCGGCGAAGAG
Organism: Streptomyces sp. NPDC057271; assembly: GCF_042668715.1. Lineage (NCBI taxonomy): Bacteria > Bacillati > Actinomycetota > Actinomycetes > Kitasatosporales > Streptomycetaceae > Streptomyces > Streptomyces sp. NPDC057271. The sequence goes on along the minus strand of NZ_JBHUYJ010000117.1, from coordinate 3,423 downwards.
GTCGACGAACTCGCCCTTGCGCTCGCGCACGAGCGGGGAGAGGACCTGGAAGCGGCTGCCCTCGGGCAGCTCCAGGACCTTGTCGACGATGGCCTGGGGCGACTGGCGCGAGATCGGGCGGCTGCACTCAGGACAGTGCGGCTTGCCGATGCGGGCGAAGAGGAGGCGGAGGTAGTCGTAGACCTCCGTGATGGTGCCGACCGTCGAGCGCGGGTTGCGCGAGGTCGACTTCTGGTCGATGGAGACGGCGGGCGAGAGTCCCTCGATGAAGTCGACGTCCGGCTTGTCCATCTGGCCGAGGAACTGCCGGGCGTACGAGGAGAGCGACTCGACGTACCGACGCTGTCCCTCGGCGAAGATCGTGTCGAACGCGAGGGAGGACTTGCCCGACCCGGACAGCCCGGTGAAGACGATGAGGGAGTCGCGGGGGAGATCGAGCGAGACGTTCTTGAGGTTGTGCTCGCGAGCGCCACGAACGATGAGACGGTCGGCCACGCCGGTCCGCACCTTTCTTGAGAGAGCGGAGGCACAGAGTGCGGGTCGCAGATATGCCTTGATGTGCCTGAGTACCCAACAACCAAGGATGCCGGATGCTTCCATCGAGCCTATAGCACGCACATTCGATTTCCGGCCTCGCTCCGACCGCTTCACCCGAACGAGTGGCGGCGCTAGGGTCGGCCTCATGATCGACCATGTGCGTGACCTGGACTCTGTACGTGAAGCGACCGAGCGGCTCCTGAGCGCAGCCGCCAACCTGGACAACGCGGCCGTCGCCGAGCCGTCACGGCTTCCCGGCTGGACCCGCGGCCATGTCCTGGCCCACATCGCCCGCAACGCCGACGCCCTCGTGAACGTTCTCCAGGGACGGCCGATGTACGCCGACGCCGCCACCCGCGACGCGGACATCGAGCGCGATGCCCCGCGCCCGCTGGACGCACAGCTCGCCGACGTCCGGGAGACCGGCGAGCGCTTCCAGGCCGTGGGCGCGGAGCCCGCCGACTGGCAGCGGACCGTGGAACTCCGCAACGGCGTCACGGACCGTGCGGGCCGCGTGCCCTTCCGCCGCTGGGTGGAGGTCGCGCTGCACCACGTCGACCTGGGGATCGGCTACGAGCTGGAGGACCTGCCGGAGGAGTTCGTCCTGCGGGAGATCGACTTCCTCGCGGAGCGGTTCGCCGGCCACAAGGACGTCCCCTCGACCGGCCTCCGGTCCGAGGGCGGCCGGACGTGGACGACCGGCGGCGGGGCCGAGGGCGGCCCGGTGGCCGTCTCGGGGCCCGCCCCCGAGCTGCTCGGCTGGCTCGCGGGCCGTCGCGACGGCTCCGCCCTCAAGGTCGAGGGCGGGACGCTTCCGCAGCTCCCGCCCTTGTAGTCCCGGCCGTTGGAGCCCCGTCCGTGGGCGCCCGGCGATAGGCTGAGCCCATGACGTACAGCGGAGCGGTGAAGGTCGGCGGGCCCGCCGATGTGCACGAACTGACGGACCTGATGATCTCCAAGGTCGCGGTCGGTCCGATGGACAACAACGCGTACCTGCTGCGTTGCCGGGCGACCGGCGAGCAGCTGCTGATCGACGCGGCCAACGAGGCCGACACGCTCCTCACGCTGATCGGTGACGACGGGATCGCGTCCGTCGTCACCACCCACCAGCACGGAGACCACTGGCAGGCGCTCGCCGAGGTGGTCGCGGCGACGGGGGCGCGGACGTACGCGGGGGCCTACGACGCCGAGGGCATCCCGGTCCCGACGGACGTCCGGGTCGAGGACGGCGACACGATCAAGGTCGGCCGGGTGGAGCTGACCGCCCGCCGGCTGGTCGGACACACGCCCGGCTCGATCGCGCTGGTCTACGACGACCCGCACGGCCACCCGCACGTCTTCACCGGCGACTGCCTGTTCCCGGGCGGCGTGGGGAACACCTGGAAGGACCCGAAGGCCTTCGCGAGCCTGATCCAGGACGTGGAGACCAAGCTCTTCGCGGTGCTGCCGGACGAGAGCTGGGTCTACCCGGGCCACGGCAAGGACACCACGCTCGGTGACGAGCGCCCGCGCCTGCCGGAGTGGCGCGCGCGCGGCTGGTGACACCTCGGGACGGCCGTGACGGGCGGGCGCGCGGCCGACGCCACCGCCCGGACCCCGCCGACCTCGGGAGGCGCGCGGCCCGCGGCCGTGTGCTCCCGCACGCCCCCGTGACTCCGGTGGGCGCCGGGTAGTTGGCGCGACATGCACCACGGTCACTCTCCGCGTCCACCGTCACGCCCGGATAGCCCGTCAGCGCCGGATTCCCCGTCACCACCGGAACCCCCGGCTCCCCGGGGCGCCTCGGATTCCGTCGGCTCTCCGGCCCCTCCGGACTCCTCGGCTCCACCGGGCTCGCCGGGTTCCGAGCCCTCGGACGTCCGCGCCTCCACAGGGCCGGAGCCGGAGCCGTCGGTCCGCCCCGGCGCCCCCTCCATGGGGCGGCTCGCCGTCGCGTCGCTCGTGGGGACGGCCATCGAGTTCTTCGACTTCTTCGTCTACGGGACCGCCGCCGCGCTCGTTCTCGGGCCGCTCTTCTTCCCGACCTTCTCCCCCGTCGCCGGGACCCTGGCCGCCTTCGGTACCTTCGCCGTCGGTTTCGTGGCCCGGCCGCTCGGCTCCGTGCTCTTCGGGCATGTCGGCGACCGGTACGGGCGGCGCCCGGTCATGTTCGCCTCGCTGGTGCTGACCGGCTGTGCCACGGTCGCGGTCGGTCTGGTCCCGACGTACGCGACGATCGGGATCACGGCCCCCGTCCTGCTGCTCGTTCTGCGTTTCCTGCAGGGGCTCGGCCTGGGCGGCGAGTGGGGCGGGGCGGTCCTGCTCACCGCCGAGCACGCCCCGGAGCGGCGGCGGGCGCTGTGGGCCAGCTTCCCGCAGGTCGGCCCGGCGGTCGGCTTCCTGCTGGCGAACGGGGTGATGCTGGCGCTGTCCGCCACGCTGACCGACGCCCAGTTCCGGGAGTGGGGCTGGCGCGTGCCGTTCTGGGCGGCCGGGCTGCTCGCGGTGGGCGGGCTGCTGCTGCGCTCCTCGCTCGCCGAGACACCGCAGTTCCAGGAGCTCAGCGCTAGCGGGCGGCGGGCGAGCGCCCCTCTCGCCGAGGTCGCGCGCGACCACTGGCGGCTCGTCCTGCTCACCGCCGGCGCGCTCGCCGTCGGGTACGCGGTGTTCTACACGGTCTCCACCTGGGCCCTGGCCTACGGCACGGAGCGCCTCGGGGTCGACCGTACGACCATGCTGATCTGCATCATGGCGGCGGTGGCGGTCAAGGGAGCCACGACACCGCTGGCGGCGATGCTGAGCGACCGGTACGGCCGTCGTCCGCTCTGCCTCGTCGGCTGCGCGGCCTCCGCCGCCTGGATGTTCCCCATGGTCGCCCTGCTGCACACGGGGCGTCCGGTGCTGATG
>NZ_JBHUYJ010000116.1:22964-24441 GCF_042668715.1 Streptomyces sp. NPDC057271 | reverse complement strand
ACGTAACGCCCATCACGCACACTCGGAGAAACGGCAGGTCAGGAGCCCTTCGAGGCGGGCTCAAGGATCGCGACGCACTCGACATGATGGGTCATCGGGAAGAGGTCAAACACGCGCAGCGTGCGGGTGCGGTAGCCGTTGTCCTTGAAGTAGGCGAGGTCGCGGGCCAGGGCCGCCGGGTCGCAGGCCACGTAGGCGATGCGGCGGGCGCCCAGGCCGGCGAGGTGGGTGACCGTCTGCTTGCCCGCGCCCGCGCGGGGCGGGTCGAGGACGATCAGGTCGACCTCGGAGATGCGGGTGCGCGGCAGGACGGTCTCGACCTTGCCCTGCTCGATGCGGACGCGGTCGTAGGCCTCCAGGTTGTGGCGGGCGTCCTCCACCGCGCGCTTGCCGGACTCGATGCCCAGGACCGCGCCCTGGTCGCCGACGCGGTCGGCGATCGCGCCCGCGAAGAGGCCGACGCCGCAGTAGAGGTCGAGGGCCGTGTCGCCCTTACGGGGCATCAGGCCCTGCATCACGGCGAGGACCAGCGTCTGGGCGGCCTTCGGGTGGACCTGCCAGAAGCCGCCGTTGCCGACGCGGTACGTGCGGTCGTCGGCGCGCTCGCGGACGAAGGGGCGGCCGTGGACACGGTGGACTCCGCCGTCCTTCTCGTCGACGCGGAGGACCGAGACCGGCTTGTCCAGTTCGACGAGGGGGAGGCGGGCGCCCGGACGGGGGGTGAGGATCACCTGGCGGTCGCCGGAGCCGGAGGCCGCGATGGCCTCGACGGAGGCCATGCCCTCCCACGTGCGCTTCTCGATACCGAGCTCGGAGACCCCGGGCGCCGCGATCATGCAGTGGTCGATCACCTCGACCTCGTGCGACCGGTGCTTGCGCAGACCGGCGTGGCCCTCGGTGTCCACGGCGTACTGGACGCGCGTCCGCCACTGCGGGACCTCGCCCGCCGGGAGCTTGTCGCCCTCGGCCGGCATGACGGTGCCGTCCCAGCCGGCCTCCTCGGGCGTGAGCCCGGCCAAGCGCTGGAGCTGCTCGGCGACGACCTCGCCCTTGAGGCGGCGCTGGGCACCCGGCTTGGCGTGCTGCCAGTCGCAGCCGCCGCACTTGCCCGGGCCCGCGAACGGGCAGGGTGCCTCGACCCGGTCCTTGGACGCCTCCAGGATCGTGACCGCGTCCGCGCGCAGATAGCGGGACGTCTCCTCGCCCTCCGTGACCCGCGCGACGACCCGCTCGCCCGGCAGCGCGTGCCGGACGAAGAGGACCCGGCCGCCCTCCGTACGCGCGATGCAGTGGCCGCCGTGGGCCACCGGGCCGACCTCGACCTCGTACTCTTCCCCGACCAACGAAGAAACAGGTGCGTTCTGCATGACCGGGTGACTCCAGAGGAAGAGAGAGGTGGGGGGTTGACAGGCGGGGACCAACAAGCCCCGCGGCCCCCCCCGTCCGTTTTTTTTCTTTCCTTTCTCCCAGACCACAA
>NZ_JBHUYJ010000116.1:0-22954 GCF_042668715.1 Streptomyces sp. NPDC057271 | reverse complement strand
TAGCCTTTGTCTTCTCCCCAGACAAAGGAAGAAGGGGTTGTTTTGGGAGGGAGGGGGCGCGGAAAGGGGAGGGGGGGGGGGGCTTACCACCAACCCCACCCCACCAGTCTACGTGCCCTTGCCGGTCGGTTCCTTCGCGCGCTTCTCGACCGGACCACGGCGCACCGAACCCGGCGCGTTCCAGTCCTGGCGCTTCCTCGCCCGCTTCCGCGCGGCCTCGGAGGACTGCAGCTGGTAGGGGACGGAGGTCACCATCACGCCCGGGGTGAAGAGCAGGCGGCCCTTGAGGCGCAGGGCGCTCTGGTTGTGCAGCAGGTGCTCGTACCAGTGGCCGACGACGTACTCGGGGATGTAGACCGAGACGGCGTCGCGCGGGCTCTCGCGGCGGATGTTCTTGACGTACTCGATCACCGGCCGGGTGATCTCGCGGTACGGCGAGTCGAGGATCTTCAGCGGTACGTTGATCCCGCGCCGCTCCCACTCCTCCCGCAGCGCCTTGGTCTCGGCCGGGTCGACGTTGACGCTCAGCGCCTCCAGCTCGTTCGCGTGCAGGAGCTTGGCGTAGGCGAGCGCGCGCAGCGTCGGCTTGTGCAGCTTGGAGACGAGGACGACGGAGCGGACGCGCGAGGGGCGTACGTACTCGTCGGGGCGCTCCTCGGCGGCGGCGATCTCGTCCGCGACCGAGTCGTAGTGCCGGCGGATCGCGGTCATCGTCCCGTAGAAGATCACCATGCCGAGCAGGGCGACCCAGGCGCCGTGCGTGAACTTGGTGGCGAGGACGACGACCAGGACCAGGCCGGTGAAGAAGGCGCCGAAGGTGTTGATCGCACGGGAGCGGATCATGTGGCGGCGCTTGGCCGGGTCCCGCTCGGTCCGCAGGTGGCGGTTCCAGTGCCGGACCATGCCGGTCTGGCTGAGGGTGAAGGAGACGAAGACGCCGACGATGTACAGCTGGATCAGCTTCGTCGAGTCGGCCCCGTAGACCCAGACCAGGAGGGCGGCGGCGCCTGCGAGGAGCACGATGCCGTTGGAGAAGGTGAGCCGGTCGCCGCGGGTGTGCAGCTGGCGCGGCAGGTACCGGTCCTGGGCGAGGATCGAGCCGAGGAGCGGGAAGCCGTTGTACGCCGTGTTGGCGGCCAGGAAGAGGACGAGCGCCGTGGCCGCGGCGAGGAGGACGAAGAAGAACGTTCCGTCGCCGAACACGGCGGCCGCGACCTGCGAGATCACCGGGTCCTGGACGTAGCTCTCGCCGACGGGCACACCGTTCTGGAGGAGGTCGACCGCGGGGTTCTCGGCCATCCGTACGTCGGTGGCGAGCGCCAGGAAGATGATGCCGCAGAACATGGTGACGGCCAGCGCGCCCATGAGCGCGAGCGTGGTGCCGGCGTTCTTCGACTTGGGCTTGCGGAACGCGGGGACACCGTTGGAGATCGCCTCGACGCCGGTGAGGGCGGCACAGCCGGAGGAGAAGGCGCGCAGCAGGAGGAAGAACAGCGCGAAGCCGGCCAGCCCCTGGTGCTCGGGCTTGATCTCCAAGCCTGCGGTGGGGGCCTTCATGGTGTCGTCGAGGACGATCCCCTTGTACGCACCCCAGGCGATCATGATGAAGACGCCGGCGACGAAGACGTACGTCGGGATGGCGAAGAGGCTGCCCGACTCCTTCACCCCGCGCAGGTTCATCAGCGTCAGCAGCACGATGACGCCGACCGCGCAGAGGACCTTGTGCTCGACGACGAACGGGATGGCCGAGCCGAGGTTCTCGATCCCGGAGGAGATCGAGACGGCGACGGTCAGGACGTAGTCGACGAGGAGGGCGCTGGCGACGGTCAGTCCGGCCTTCGGGCCGAGGTTGGTGTTGGCGACCTCGTAGTCGCCGCCGCCGCTCGGGTAGGCGTGGACGTTCTGCCGGTAGGACGCGACGACCGTGAACATCAGGACGACGACGGCCAGCGCGATCCACGGGCTGAAGTGGTAGGCCGACAGACCCGCGATCGACAGGACGAGCAGCACCTCGCCCGGTGCGTACGCCACCGAGGACAGCGGGTCGGAGGCGAAGACAGGGAGGGCGATGCGCTTCGGGAGCAGGGTCTCCCCGAGCTTGTCGCTGCGCAGAGCCCGTCCGATCAAGATCCGTTTGGGCAGGTCGGTCAGTTTGGACACGGAGAGGATCGTAAGCGTTCGAAAACAGCCATGCTCACCGCGACCCCCGATCCGCACGGAATCTCCCTGGCGGGGACCGCGGATGCGGTCCCCCAAGGTGTTGCCGCATAAGCTCGGATCGGGCAGCTCGGCAGGGCGCTGCCCGCCACGGCCCGGGCCAGTCGGGTGAGGAAAGTTGTGAGCAGGGTGTATTCGCAGGTCAGTAAGACGATCAGGAGTGCGGGGTAAGGGGACGTGCACATCGTCATCATGGGCTGCGGGCGAGTGGGAGCCGCTCTCGCGCAGACCCTGGAGCAGCAGGGGCACACCGTGGCCGTCGTGGACCAGGACCCGACGGCTTTCCGCCGTCTCGGCTCCGGCTTCGGCGGACGGCGTGTCACCGGCGTCGGCTTCGATCAGGACACGCTGCGCGAGGCGGGGATCGAAGAGGCCGGTGCCTTCGCCGCGGTGAGCAGCGGCGACAACTCGAACATCATCGCCGCCCGGGTCGCCCGCGAGATGTTCGGCATCGAGAACGTGGCCGCCCGGATCTACGACCCCCGGCGCGCCGAGGTCTACCAGCGTCTCGGCATCCCGACCGTCGCGACGGTCCGCTGGACCGCCGACCAGATGCTGCGGCGCCTGCTGCCGTCCGGCGCCGAGCCGCTGTGGACCGACCCGAGTGGCGGGGTGCAGCTCGCCGAGGTGCACACCTCCCCGGCGTGGATCGGCCACAAGATCAGCAAGCTGCAGGACGAGACCGGGGTGCGCGTCGCGTTCCTCACCCGGCTGGGCGAGTCGATCATCCCCTCGTCGCAGACCGTGCTTCAGGAGGGCGACCTCGTGCACGTGATGATGCGTACGGACGAGATCGCGAAGGTCGAGGAGGCCTTCGCCGAGGGTCCCGAGGAGGGTGGTCACTGATGCGTGTCGCTATTGCGGGCGCGGGCGCGGTGGGCCGTTCCATCGCGGGCGAGCTCCTGGAGAACGGCCACGAGATCCTGCTGATCGACAAGGCGCCCACCGCCATCTCGGTGGAGCGGGTGCCGCAGGCCGAGTGGCTGCTCGCCGACGCCTGTGAGATCACGTCCCTGGACGAGGCCGCGCTGCAACGCTGCAACGTGGTGATCGCGGCCACGGGTGACGACAAGGTGAACCTGGTCGTCTCGCTGCTCGCGAAGACCGAGTACGGCGTGCCGCGCGTGGTCGCCCGGGTGAACAACCCCAAGAACGAGTGGCTCTTCAACGAGTCCTGGGGCGTGGACGTCGCCGTGTCGACGCCGCGTCTGATGTCGGCCCTGGTGGAGGAGGCGGTGAGCGTCGGCGACCTGGTCCGGCTGCTGCGCTTCAGCCACGGCGACGCGAACCTGGTCGAGCTGACGCTCCCGCCGGAGTCGGCGATCGCGGGAACGGCGGTGGGCGATGTCGCCTGGCCGCAGGACACCTCCCTGGTGACGATCATCCGCGGCTCGCGGGTGCTGACCCCGAGTCCCGAGGAGACCCTGGAGGCGGGCGACGAGCTCCTCTTCGTGGCCGCCCAGGCGCGCGAGGAGCAGTTGGAGGACCTGCTGTCGGTCCGTCGCGAAGAGGGCGCGCCGAGGGACTGACGCCCGCGCCGCGAGGGCGAGGGCGTGGGACGTACGGGGAAGGGCCCGGGACCTCGAGAGGTCCCGGGCCCTTCCCGTAACGCCGGTGAGGCCCACGGCTCGTGCCTGTCCCCGTACGGCTCACGGCACGTGCCCGAACGCGTGAGGCCCACGGCTCGTGCCTGTCCCCGTACGGCTCACGGCACGCTTCCGGCGCCCTGACCGCGCGTCTCGTACGGCTCCGAGGGTTACGACTCCCGCTCGCGCGCCGCGGCCGCCCTGCGGGCCTTCTCGGCCTTCTCCTCCGCCTCCATCTCGGCGAAGACGTCGATCGGCGGCGGGGCCTTCGCCAGGAAGACCCACGTCAGGTAGACCGCGAGCAGGAAGGGCGGGATCTTCAGCGCGACGAGGACCCAGCCGAACTTGGTCGTGTCGGCCCACCAGTACATCGGGAAGAGGATCGCGCACTTGGCGAGCAGGATGAGGCCCCACGCGTAGCTCGCCTTCGCGTAGGCCTTCTTGCGGCCGGGGTTACGCGTCCGCCAGGAGAGGTTCTCCTTGAAGACCGGGCCGAGGATCAGGCCGATCAGCGGGACGCCCGCGAGCGTGGTGACGATGTACGCGAGCCCGAGGCCGAGCGTGTACAGCATGCCCGGCAGGTAGAAGTCCTTGGCGTTGCCGGTCATCATCGCGAAGACCACACCGAACGCCACGCCGAACACGCCGCTGAAGGCGTGCTTGACGGTGTCCCGGCGGATCAGCCGGACGGCGACCAGGACCAGGGAGACCGCGAGCGCCGCGATCGCCGAGATGTGCAGGTCCTTGTTGATCGTGAAGATCGTGACGAAGAGCAGGCCGGGGAGGACCGTCTCGATCATGCCCCGCAGGCCGCCGAAGGCCTCGAACAGCGCGGCCTCGGTGACCTCCTTCGCGGCCTGTCCCTCCGGAGCGCCCTGGCCTTCCGGGGCGTCCTGATCCGTCGTCGGCTTGTCGAGCGACGTCACCGGCTACTCCTGTCCGAGCGGTCGGAGCTCGTATTTGGGGTTGAAGAGGACCCGCCGGCCGTGGCTCATGGAGATCCGGCCGGAGGCGATCAGCTTGCGGCCCGGCTCGATGCCCACGATGGACCGCCGGCCCAGCCACACCACGTCCAGCGGGGCCGTGCCGTCGAACAGCTCGGCCTCGAGGGCGGGCACACCCGCCCGGGGGCGCAGCGTGACCGTGCGCAAGGTACCAGTCACCTTGACTATCTGGCGGTCGGAGCAGTCGCAGATACGCGTGCAGCCCGTCGCCTCGGCGTCCTCCCGGAGCTCGACGGACTCCAGCTCCTCCTGCGAGGTGGACAGCCGGTCGAGCATCCGGCGGAAGCGTCCGGCCGGCTTCTCTGTACGCGGTGCAGCACTCATACAGAAAGCGTACCGGCCCCCACCGACTGCGGAACCGGCCCTTCGAACGGGACCCCACGGGCCTCTTCACGGGCCTCCCGCCGCCTCTCCGGGCACGTCCGCACCTTTCCCCGGGGGCGTCCGCACCTTCCTCGGGCCCGTCCGCGGGTCGAGTCAGCGCTCGAAGCGGTAGCCCATGCCCGGCTCGGTGACGAAGTGCCGCGGGTGGGAGGGGTCGACCTCCAGCTTCCGCCTCAACTGCGCCATGTAGACCCGCAGGTAGTTGGTCTCCGTGCCGTACGACGGGCCCCAGACCTCCTGGAGGAGCTGCTTCTGGCTCACCAGGCGCCCGCTGTTGCGGACGAGCACTTCGAGCAGGTGCCACTCGGTCGGTGTGAGGCGGACGTCACGGCCGTCGCGGTGGACCTTCTTCGCGGCCAGGTCGACCGTGAAGCCCTCCGTCTCGACCGTGACGACGCTGTCGTCGCCGCCGACCGGCTCGGCTCTGCGGACCGCGGCGCGCAGCCGGGCCAGGAGCTCGTCCATGCCGAAGGGCTTGGTGACGTAGTCGTCGGCTCCGGCGTCGAGGGCCTCGACCTTCTCGTCGGAGGTCTGGCGGGCCGAGAGCACCAGGATCGGCACCCGGGTCCAGCCGCGCAGGCCCTTGATGACCTCGACACCGTCGATGTCCGGCAGGCCGAGGTCGAGGACGACCACGTCGGGATGGCGTTCGGCGGCGAGCCGAAGGGCGGTGGCGCCGTCGGGCGCCGCGTCCACCTCGTACTTGCGAGCCTTGAGGTTGATCACCAGCGCGCGGACGATCTGCGGCTCGTCGTCGACGACGAGAACCCGGGTCATCGAGGGCTTCCTTCTCTCTGCTGCGTACGTCGGGGGGTACGGGGATCCTGTGGGGTCACGAGGCCGCTCCGGGTCGCTCGGGGGCACCTGGTCACGTGGTGACCCGGACCGGCACGTCGGCGGCGGGCGGCGGTGGCCGGCGCCCCGTCACCGCTCTGAGGGTGATCGTCATGGTCAGGCCGCCGCCGGGGGTGTCCTCCGCGGTGATGGTGCCCCCCATCGCCTCCACGAAGCCGCGGGCGACCGCGAGCCCGAGGCCGACGCCGGAGCCTCGCGGGGCGTCGCCGAAGCGCTGGAACGGCTCGAAGATGCCCTCCTTGCTCTCGTCCGGCACCCCGGGTCCCCGGTCCACGACACGCAGCTCGACCCGGTCGCCGAGCGCGCTGGCGGAGACGACCACCGGCACCCGCTCCGGGCTGTACTTCACGGCGTTCTCGACGATGTTGGCGACCACGCGCTCCAGGAGCCCCTTGTCGACCTCGACCATCGGCAGCGTCTCGGGGATGTCCAGCTCGGCGCTGCCGTCGGGCACCCCGCCGAGCGCCATCGGGACGACCTCGTCGAGGTCGATGGAGCGGATCAGCGGGGTGACGGTGCCGGTCTGGAGCCGGGACATGTCGAGGAGGTTGCCCACCAGGTGGTCGAGCCGGTCGGCGCCTTCCTCGATGCCCGCCAGGAGTTCCGCCCGGTCCTGCTCGGACCACTCGACGTCGTCGGAGCGCAGGGAGGAGACGGCCGCCTTGATGGCGGCGAGCGGGGTACGGAGGTCATGGCTGACGGCCGCGAGCAGGGACGTACGGATCTTGTTGCCCTCGGCCAGCTTGCGGGCCTCCTCGGCCTCTCCCACGAGCCGCTGCCGGTCCAGTACGACCGCTGCCTGCGCGGCGAACGCGCCGAGCACGCGCCGGTCCTCGGCGGGCAGCACCCGTCCGGTCAGGGCGAGGGCCAGGTGCTCGCCGACGGGCATGTCCACGTCGGCGTCCTCGGGCCGGTCGACGGGGCGCGCGCCCATGCTCGCCGCGCAGGTCCACGGCTCCACGTCGCTCTGCCGTTCGAGGAGCGCCACGGATTCCATGGCGAACGTCTCGCGGACCCGTTCGAGCAGGGACTCCAGGCTGGACTCTCCCCCTGGCTCCGCCGGGGGGACCCCCACGCGCAGCACGCTGCCCGCGAGGTAGGAGAGGGTCTCGGCCTCGGCGCGCAGCCGGGCGGCCTGGTGGGTGCGGCGGGCGGCGAGGTCGACCACCGAGGCCACGGCCACGGCGACGCCGAGGAAGACGGCGATCGCGACGATGTTCCTGGGGTCGGCGATGGTCACCTTGTGCAGCGGCGGGGTGAAGAACCAGTTCAGCAGGAACGATCCGAAGGCGGCGGACGCGAGCGCCGGCAGGAGGCCGCCGAGCAGTGCCGAGGCGACGGTGAGCGCCAGGAACAGCAGCATGTCGTTGGCGAGACCGAGGTCGGCGTCGACATGGGTGAGGAGCACGGTGAGGAGGGCGGGGCCGCCCACCCCGACCAGCCAGCCCCAGATGATCCGGGAGCGGCCGAGGCGCGCGCCGCGGGCGACGGGCAGTCCGCGCCCCTTGGCCACCTCCTCGTGGGTGACGATGTGGACGTCGAGGTCGGGGCCGGACTCACGGGCGACGGTCTGGCCGACGCCGGGGCCGAACACGTACTGCCAGGTCTTCCGGCGGCTGGAGCCGAGGACGATCTGGGTGGCGTTGACGCCCCTCGCGAACTCCAGGAGACCGGAGGGGATGTCGTCGCCTATGACGTGGTGGAACGTTCCTCCGAGGTCCTCGACCAGGGTCCGCTGGACCGCGAGCTCCTTGGGCGAGGCGGCGGTGAGGCCGTCGCTGCGGGCGATGTAGACGGCGAGGACCTCGCCGCCCGCGCCCTTCTCGGCCAGCCGCGCGGCACGCCGGATGAGCGTGCGGCCCTCGGGCCCGCCCGTGAGCCCGACGACGATCCGCTCGCGGGCCTGCCAGGTGGAGCGGATGCCGTGCTCGCCCCGGTACTGCTGGAGGTACTCGTCGACCCGGTCGGCGGTCCAGAGCAGCGCCAGCTCGCGCAGGGCCGTGAGGTTGCCGGGGCGGAAGTAGTTGGCGAGGGAGGCGTCGATCCGGTCGGGCTTGTAGATGTTGCCGTGGGCCATGCGGCGGCGCAGGGCCTGGGGTGACATGTCGACCAGCTCGATCTGGTCGGCGCGCCGCACCACCTCGTCGGGGACGGTCTCCTGCTGACGTACGCCGGTGATCGACTCGACCACGTCGCCCAGCGATTCGAGGTGCTGGATGTTGACCGTCGATACGACGTCGATCCCCGCGGCGAGCAGCTCCTCGACGTCCTGCCAGCGCTTGGAGTGGCGGGAGCCCGGCACATTGGTGTGGGCCAGCTCGTCCACGAGGGCGACGGCCGGCTTCCTCGCGAGGACCGCGTCGACGTCCATCTCGGTGAAGGAGGTGTCGCGGTACGCGAGGGTGCGGCGCGGGACCTGTTCGAGGCCGTGCAGCATGACCTCCGTACGCGGCCGGTCGTGGTGCTCGACGAAGGCGACGACGCAGTCCGTGCCGCGCTCTGCCCGACGGTGTCCCTCGGAGAGCATCGCGTAGGTCTTGCCGACACCCGGTGCCGCACCGAGGTAGATCCGTAGCTTGCCCCGTCCCATGGCATGACCTTACGTCCAGCGAATCGGACATTCCGCACAAGGGGCAAGGGCGACGAGCCGTATTGACGGGATTCTGATGGGGCGGCCGCGGGCGGCGGACCGGTCCGGGCCGCCCGGCGTCCGCGTCACCGGGTGTGTTCGACGATCTCGCCGTCGCCCAGTTCGAGCACGCGGTCCGCCAGCCCCAGGAGCTGGGCGTCGTGGGTGGCGACGAGCGCCGTGACGCCCTCGCTGCGCACCACCGCGCGCAGGAGTTCCATCACCGCGAGGCCGGTCTCCGCGTCGAGCTGCCCCGTCGGCTCGTCGGCGATCAGCAGGGCCGGCTTGTTGGCGAGGGCCCGTGCGATGGCGACGCGCTGCTGCTGGCCGCCGGAGAGCTCGCCGGGCCTCTGCGCCGCGTGGTCGGCGAGGCCGACCAGCGCGAGGAGAAGGGCGACCCGCTCCTCCCGCTCCTTCGGGTCCGCCCTGCGCAGCCGCAGCGGCACTCCCACGTTCTCCGCGGCGGTCAGGATCGGGATGAGTCCGAAGGACTGGAAGATGAAGCCGATGCGGTCCCGGCGCAGCTCCAGGAGCCCGTCCTCGCCGAGTTCCGCGAGATCCGTCCCGTCGATGGTGATCCGGCCGCCGTCCGGGCTGTCCAGGCCGCCGACCAGGTTGAGCAGGGTGGTCTTGCCGGAGCCCGAGCGGCCCTTGAGCGCGACGAGCTCGCCGTGGTGGACGTCGAAGGAGACCCCGCGCAGGGCGTGGACGGCCGCCGCGTCCGTGCCGTACGAGCGCCGCAGGTTCTCGACGCGGACCATGGGTCCGCCGGCCGGGTCCTGGGCGACCGCCGTCCCGGTCCGCGTGCTGCTCTCGCTCATCCCTGCGCTCCCCCTCGTCGAACGTGCGCACCCTCGGCGCGCCCGTCAGTATCGGCCGCCGAGGGGCCGTCCGGCCAGGGGGGAAACGCACCGGTGGGCCGTATTCCGGACAGGATGTTCGGAATACGGCCCACCGGCCTTGATCTGTGTGCGGTACGGAACGAGGTCAGCGGACCTCGGTGATCTCCGGTCCGCGCTGGAGCTGGCCCATGCCGCCGGAGAAGCGCGAGCCCTCCTGCTCCTCCTGCTGCACGCCGTCCGGCACCATCTGGGCGTCGTTGGGCAGCTTGAGGACGATCGGGTCACGGGGGGCCATCGGGCCGTCGCCGCGGACCACCACGGTGTCCCGGACGATCTGCTCCAGGAGACCGGCGGCCTCCGGCTGCACCGCACCCTGGCCGGAGATGACTCCGCGCAGGAACCAGCGCGGGCCGTCGACGCCCACGAAGCGCACGAGCTGCACTCCGCCGGTGCCGTCCGGCAGCTGCACCGGGACCTGGGCCCGCAGCTCCCAGCCCAGCGGTCCCTCGACCTCGTCGATGACACCGCCCTGCTGGGTGATGCCCGAGGCGATCTCCTCGCGGACCTCGCCCCAGATGCCTTCCTTCTTCGGTGCCGCGAAGGCCTGCAGCTGCACGGCGCTGTCGCGCAGCACGACGGTGGCCGCGACGATCGCGTCGCCCGCCACCTCGACCCGGAGCTCCATGCCCTCGACTCCGGGCACGAAGATGCCACCGAGATCCACGCGCCCGTCCTCGGGCTTGGAGACCTCGGAGATGTCCCACGGTCCGTCGGGCCGGGGCGCCGGCGGAAGGTTCACCCGACGCGGCGCGCCGGCCGTGTCGTCAGTGTCGACCTCGTCGACGACCTGCTCGGCCTCGCCCGCTGCGTCCTCAGCGGCACCGCTCTTCTTGCGACGTCCGAACACGTCACTGTCCTTCCCGGTCGGATACGACCGAAGCGTATCGATTCCCACCCGTTGTGCCGTCCACGGCGGCATGACCGCCGGTGGACCCGAAGCCCCCCTCGGCCCGCGCCGAGCCGGGAAGCTCCGCCACCTCGTGGAAGCGCACCTTCTCGACCTGCTGGACGACCAGTTGGGCAATCCGGTCGAACCGTTCGAACCGCACGCTCTCACGCGGGTCGAGATTGACCACGATCACCTTGATCTCTCCACGGTACCCGGCATCCACCGTCCCTGGGGCATTCACGAGGGCGACTCCGCACCTGGCAGCGAGCCCGGAGCGCGGGTGCACGAAGGCGGCGTAGCCGTCGGGCAGGGCGATGGAGACCCCGGTGGGCAGCACGGCCCGCTCTCCGGGGGCCAGAACGGCCGCCTCGGTGGTCACGAGATCGGCGCCGGCGTCGCCGGGGTGGCCGTAGGCGGGGATCGGTACGTCCGGGTCCACACGCCGGATCAGTACGTCGACAGGGTTGCGCATCAGGGGTTCACCTCGAAGGCGCGGGCGCGCCGGACCTGGTCGGGGTCGGACATGGCGGCCTGGATCTCCTCCGGGCGGCCGTTGTCGATGAAGTGGTCGACCTTGACCTCGATGAAGAGGGCGTCGGCGCGGACCGCGACGGGGCCTTCCGGCCCGCCGATCCGGCCGACGGCGGTCGAGTAGATCTTGCGCCCGTGCACGGCGGTGACCTCGGCCTCCAGGTGCAGGACGGTGCCCACCGGGACGGGCCGGGCGAAGTCCGTCTCCAGACGTCCGGTGACGGCGATGACGCGCAGCAGCCAGTTCAGGGAGCCGAGGGTCTCGTCGAGCGCGGTGGCGAGGACGCCGCCGTGCGCGAGGCCGGGGGCGCCCTGGTGGTCGGGGGTCACGGTGAACTCGGCCGTGACGGTCACGCCCTCGCCGGCCCGGGCCTCCAGGTGGAGGCCGTGGGGCTGCCCGCCGCCGCACCCGAAGCAGTGCTCATAGTGCGCGCCGAGCAGCTCACCGGAGGCGGGCGCGTCGGGGTGGCGTACCGGCGGTATGGCGTCGGCCGGCGGGGTGAGGGCGGGAGATGTTGCGGTCACAGGCGCAGACCTTACCCGCGAGGTCGGCCGCGGGTCGCGCCGTGCCAAGCTTGGACGCATGCAGCCTTCCCCCGCCTCCCCCGCTCCGACCGCCGCGCCGCGCTTCGACGAGCGGCTGACCGCTCCCGGCTCGTGGTGGGTCATCACGGTTCTGCTGGCCCTCAGCGGCGGTCTGGTGATGTTCCCGCTGGGCACGGTGGCGACGCTGGGCGGGCTGATCGCCGCGGGCGCGCTGGCGGCCGTGGGCGTCTCCTCGTACGGCTCGGCCCGGATCCGCGTGGTGGCCGGCTCGCTGGTCGCGGGGGACGCCCGGATCCCGGTCTCGGCCCTGGGGACTCCGGAGGTGCTGGACGCGGAGGAGGCGCGGTCCTGGCGCACGTTCAAGGCCGATCCGCGCGCCTTCATGGTGCTGCGCGGCTATGTGCCGCGGGCGGTCCGGATCGAGGTCACGGACCCCGAGGACCCGACGCCGTACGTGTATCTCTCCAGCCGTGACCCGGAGGGTCTCGCCGCGGCCGTCGAGGCGGCCCGCGCAGAGGGCTAGAAGCCGATCTCCTTGGGGTTCTCCGGCTGCTCCAGCGGGGGCAGCCCCTCCAGGGCGCTCCAGGGCACCTGGCGCGCGCGCAGGTCCTTGCGGACGTGCTGGGCGAGCTTCCTGGTGTCACGGCGGTTCATGACGGCTCCGACGGCCGCGCCGACCATGAACGGCATCAGGTTGGGCAGGTTGCGCACCATGCGCTTCATGATCTGCTGGCGCAGCTCGCGCTTGAGCTGTCCGCCGAGGGCGGCGTTGACGGTCGTCGGCTTGGCGGGGTCGATGCCCCGCTCCTCCGTCCACGAGGTCAGATAGGCCGTGGCCCGCTGGGTGAGCGTGCCGGGCGGCCTGAGCCCGTACACCTCGTGCAGCTCGGCGATGAGCTTGATCTCGATCGCGGCGACTCCGGTGATCTCCGCCGCCAGTTCCGCGGGCATCGCGGGGGGCACGGGGAGCATGGCTGCCGCTCCGATGCCGGCGCCGACCGTCGAGCTGGCGTTGCAGGCGCCCGCGACGAGTTTGTCGGCGATCTGCTCGGGGCCGAGCCCCGGAAAGTGCTTGCGCAGGGTCGCCAGGTCCCGCACGGGCACGCGGGGGGCGATCTCGATGATCCGGTCGGCGAGATGGCCGATGCCGGCCTTGGCGCTCTCACCGCCACGCTTCACGCCGCGTTTGACGGCGTCGATCCGCGCGCGGTCGAGCTTCATACGGTCCAGCTGGGAGCGCGCCGGATCGGTGACGCGCTGGACGGCGCCGAGACGGCGCCCGCCCGGCTCCGCCGGTACCGGTGTCGCGAATGCTTCGGTCCCGGGCTCACCGAACACGTCGGTGCCGGACACGTGCGTGCCGGACGTCGGTATACCGGACGCGGCCGCTTCGAGCGAGGCCGAGCGGCCTCGCTCGTCGTCACGTGCGCCGAGAGAGGGCAGGAGGGCGGTCTCCTCGGCTTCCGGTGCCTCCTGGGCACCCTCCGCCGCCTCGTTGCCGCCCTGATTCGCCTCAGGCTTCCTGGGAAGCCGGAAGCGACGCTTCCGAGAAGGTGTGTCGTCGCCTGCCACGGCCGACCGGTCTCAGTCGCAGTCGCGGCAGATCGGCTGACCGTTCTTCTCCCGAGCCAGCTGGCTGCGGTGGTGCACGAGGAAGCAGCTCATGCAGGTGAACTCGTCGGCCTGCTTCGGCAGGACCCGTACGGCGAGCTCCTCGTTCGAGAGGTCCGCGCCGGGCAGCTCCAGGCCTTCGGCGGCCTCGAACTCGTCGACGTCGACCGTCGAGGTCGACTTGTCGTTCCGGCGGGCCTTCAGTTCCTCAAGGCTGTCCGAATCGACGTCGTCGTCGGTCTTGCGTGGGGTGTCGTAATCCGTTGCCATGTCGCTCTCCCCCTCTGGGTGGTTGCGGTGTCTCCAGCGCACGTAACGCGTGAGAGGCCGGACTTGTGCCCGACCTGAGGCGGAGATTTTGCCTCACATCAAGGTCTGTTACTCAATCGACACCCAGCCGGTCCTCTCACGAGTGATCGGCGTTGGGTGGCGAACGGGACCGTACACGGTCCTCCTGCCGTCCTTCACGGGCGCCACCCCGTGTACTTCCCGTCATCCAGAGCCCCGGAAACCCGGACTTTTCCGGGTTTTCCCGTGGAAATCTCGATCACGGAGAGTGGAGAGTCGGATGCGCACCCCTGTGATCGATCACACATGAGCGTCTCAGGAACGGGATCCGAAAATTCCGCGCAAAGCGAACGGAACCGGCTGGTACCCGAAGTGTGTCAGATCGGGAGAGTGACACGCATCACGAGACCGCCGCCTTCGCGGGGCTCCGCGATGATACGGCCACCGTGGGCACGCGCGACGGAGCGCGCGATCGACAGGCCGAGTCCGACGCCCTTGTCGCTCCCGGTGCGCTCCTGCCTCAGCCGTCTGAACGGCTCGAAGAGGTTGTCGATCTCGTACGCGGGCACGACGGGGCCCGTGTTCGAGACGACCAGGAGGGCCTGGCCGTGCTCGGTCCCGGTGGTGACCTCCACCCAGCCTCCCTCGGCCACGTTGTACCGCACGGCGTTCTGGACCAGGTTCAGGGCGATCCGCTCCAGCAGGACTCCGTTGCCCTGGACGACGACCGGCTCGCACTCACCGCGGATCTCCACGCCCTTGGACTCGGCCTCCGCGTGCACCTGGTCGACGGCGCGCGAGGCGACCTCCGCCAGGTCGACCGGCTTGCGCTCGACGATCTGGTTGTCGCTGCGGGCGAGCAGCAGCAGGCCCTCGACCAGCTGCTCGCTGCGCTCGTTGGTGGCGAGCAGGGTCTTGCCGAGCTGCTGGAGCTCGACGGGCGCTCCGGGGTCGGAGAGGTGGACCTCCAGGAGCGTGCGGTTGATGGCCAGCGGCGTGCGCAGCTCGTGCGAGGCGTTGGCGACGAACCGCTGCTGGGCGCTGAAGGCCCGCTCCAGGCGCTCCAGCATCTCGTCGAAGGTGTCGGCGAGCTCCTTCAGCTCGTCGTCCGGGCCGTCCAGCTCGATCCGGCGCGCGAGGTCGGATCCGGCCACCTGGCGGGCGGTCCGGGTGATCCGGCCCAGCGGGGAGAGCACCCGGCCGGCCATGGCGTAGCCGAAGGCGAAGGCGATGATGCTCAGCCCCAGGAGGGCGAACAAGGAACGGCGCAGGAGGTCGTCGAGGGCCAGGTCGCGCTGATGCTGGAGGCAGGCGGAGACGGCCTCGTTGAGCTGCTCGCCCGTTCCCGTGGCGGGCAGCTGGCACCAGGACGTGGTCGGCTGGACCTCGCCCTTGACGACCTTGAAGGGCAGCTCCGAGGCGCTGTCGCCCAGGGCCTGCGCGGTGAAGAGATAGATGATCGACAGCAGGAGGATGCCGGCGATCAGGAACATCCCGCCGTAGAGCAGCGTGAGTCGTATACGGATCGTCGGCCGGAGCAGCGGTCTTACCGGGTCCCGGGGGTCCCAGGTCGGCTTCGGGGGCGCCTGTGGGGGCGCCGGGGTCGCGGCCACGGCGTCAGATCCGGTAGCCGGAGCCGGGGACGGTCACGATGACCGGCGGCTCGCCCAGCTTGCGGCGCAGGGTCATGACCGTGACCCGTACGACGTTGGTGAACGGGTCCGTGTTCTCGTCCCAGGCCTTCTCCAGGAGCTGCTCGGCCGAGACCACCGCGCCCTCGCTGCGCATGAGGACCTCCAGGACCGCGAACTCCTTCGGGGCGAGCTGGACCTCCTTGCCCTCGCGGAAGACCTCGCGGCGGTTCGGGTCGAGCTTGATGCCGGCGCGCTCCAGGACGGGCGGCAGCGGCACCGTGGTGCGCCGGCCCAGCGCGCGCACGCGGGCGGTGAGCTCGGTGAAGGCGAAGGGCTTCGGCAGGTAGTCGTCCGCGCCCAGCTCCAGGCCCTCCACGCGGTCGCTGACGTCACCGGAGGCGGTGAGCATCAGGACGCGCGTGGGCATCCCCAGCTCGACGATCTTCCGGCAGACGTCGTCGCCGTGGACCAGCGGGAGGTCGCGGTCGAGGACGACCACGTCGTAGTCGTTCACCCCGATCCGCTCCAGTGCGGCGGCGCCGTCGTACACGACGTCGACGGCCATGGCCTCCCGGCGCAGTCCGGTGGCCACCGCATCGGCGAGCAGCTGCTCGTCCTCGACGACGAGTACGCGCACGTCGGTCATTCCTTCCTACGGGCCCCTGCCACTGATGCGGACCGGGCGATGGTGAGCACTGACTGTGCGTGTCCATCCTGCCCCGTACGCGCGTAAACCGGCTGTAAGGCGGCGTACAGCCGGGGAGGGAGGGGCTCCGGGGAGGGCCGGGGGCGCATGGAAGCGCGGGCGGGGTTGGACGGGGCGTACGAAGAATTCACCTGACTTCACGGGCCAGTTGAGGTTTCTGTGAGGAAACTCCTGGGGAGGACGTCTGCACACCCCGTGATCACGCCCTGCATGTGGCACGTACGTGGCACGCCACATGCCGCTCTGTCCCCCAGAGGTAGCAGCGTGTGATCCACCCACCCTCGGCACACCCCCGTGCCACCGACCCATGACGAGGGGGCGCACGATGGACGCTTTCACCGCAGGACTGCTGCAGCGCATAAGGACTGCGCAGACCGACCTCACACGGGCACGCGAGACGGGCGACGACTTCCTCGCGGAGGTCGAGCAGGCCGAGCTCGACGACCTGCACCGACTCGCCGCCGAGCACGGCGTGGAGGTCGGCGCCGCCAGCGCCTGACCCCTGACTCGGAGGAGGCCCCGGTGTCCGTCGACACCGGGGCCTCCTCGCGTCCACGCGACCGTCCGCCGGCACGACCGGCCACCGGCTCAGTCGTGCCAGGCCCCGAGGTCCTCCAGAAGCTCCTGGAGGGGCTCGAAGACGCCGGGTGGGGCGGCGACGGCCAGCTCGCCCGACGGGCGCTCACCGGGCCGTCCACCGGTCAGGGCGCCCGCCTCGCGGGCGATGAGGTCCCCCGCGGCGAGGTCCCAGGGGTTGAGGCCGCGCTCGTAGTAGCCGTCGAGCCGGCCCGTGGCGACGTCGCAGAGGTCGATCGCGGCCGAGCCGCCGCGCCGGATGTCACGCAGCCGCGGGATCATCCGCTGGGCGACGTCCGCCTGGTGGGCGCGGCGGGTCTGGACGTACGCGAAGCCGGTGGCGATCAGCGCCTGGTCCAGCGGCGGCGCGGGACGGACCGCGAGGCGGCGGTCCCCGATGTGGGCTCCGCCGCCGAGCACCGCCCGGTACGTCTCGTTCCGCATCGGCGCCTCGACCACGCCGACGACGGTCTCGCCGTGCAGCTCGGCGGCGATGGAGACCGCCCAGGTCGGCAGGCCGTAGAGGTAGTTCACCGTCCCGTCGAGCGGGTCGATCACCCAGCGGACGCCGCTGGTACCGGGGCTGGCGGCGCCCTCCTCGCCGAGGAAACCGTCGTCCGGCCGGCGCTCGCCCAGGAAGCCGGTGATCAGCTTCTCCGCGGCGATGTCCATCTCCGTGACGACGTCGATGGGGCTGGACTTGGTCTTCGCCACCGTCAGGTCGTCCGGCCGGCCGTCGCGCAGCAGCGCACCGGCCCGGCGCCCGGCCTCCAGGGCGAGGTCGAGCAGTTCGGTCAGCAGGGCGGGGCTCGGGGCGCCGGCCTGCTCGGGGTTCACGGGCTGGGTCACGGGTGCTCCTCAGGCGTACGGGCTGTCGGCGCCGGCCGCCGCGGGCCGCTCCGCCCGCGCGGGGCAGCAGCCGATCGGGCAGAGGTCGTGGGATGGTCCGAGCGCTCCGAGGGCGCAGCGCTCGGCACGGACACCGCGCTCGCTCGACGCGCGCTCCAGGACGAGGTCGCGTACGGCGGCGGCGAACCGGGGATCGGCCCCGACGGTCGCCGAGCGCCGCACCGGAAGGCCGAGCTCGCCGGCCTTGGCGGTGGCCTCGGTGTCGAGGTCGTAGAGGACCTCCATGTGGTCCGAGACGAAGCCGATCGGCACCATCACGACGGCCGGGGCCCCGGCGCCGTGCAGCTCCTCCAGGTGCTCGCAGATGTCCGGTTCCAGCCAGGGGATGTGAGGGGCGCCGCTGCGGGACTGGTAGACGAGCTGCCAGGGGTGCTCGACGCCGGTTCTGCGGCGGACCTCGTCGACGATCACGCGGGCCACGTCCAGGTGCTGCTTCACGTAGGCCCCGCCCTCGCCGTGCTCGCCGGCGGGACCCGAGGAGTCGGCGGCCGATTCCGGGATGGAGTGGGTGGTGAAGGCGAGATGGGCGCCGGCCCGGAGGGACTCGTCGAGTTCGGCGAGTTCGGCGAGCGAGGTGAGCACGCCCTCGACCATGGGCTCGACGAAGCCGGGGTGGTTGAAGTAGTGCCGCAGCTTGTCGACCCGGGGCAGCGGGAGGCCTTCCGCCTCCAGCTCCGAGAGCGCGTCGGCGAGGTTCTCGCGGTACTGGCGGCAGCCGGAGTACGAGGCGTAGGCACTGGTGGTGAGGACGGCGATGTGCCGCCTGCCGTCGGTGACCATCTCCCGCAGGGTGTCGGTGAGGTACGGCGCCCAGTTCCGGTTTCCCCAGTAGACCGGCAGGTCGAGCCCGGTCTCGGCGAAGTCCTCGCGCAACGCGTGGAGCAGCGCGCGGTTCTGGTCGTTGATCGGGCTGACGCCGCCGAAGAGGAAGTAGTGCTGTCCCACTTCCTTCAGCCGCTCCTTGGGGATGCCTCGGCCGCGGGTGACGTTCTCGAGGAACGGGACGACGTCGTCCGGGCCCTCGGGGCCGCCGAAGGAGAGCAGCAGGAGGGCGTCGTACGGTGCGGGATCGTGCTGATCGGACATGGCACCGATCTTCCCACCCCCCTCTGACGGCCGACGGCCCGCCCCGACCGAGAAAAGTGGTGCGCCATCGAATTCAACACCGTAGGCTTTAGCTATTAATTACACGTGTTGAGCGAGTGCCCCGGAGATCCCCTTGCCCAGTCCCTACCGCGCGATCTTCGCGGCGCCCGGCACCAGGTCGTTCTCGGTCGCCGGCTTCGTCGGCCGGATGCCGCTGTCCATGATGGGCATCGGCGTGGTCACGATGATCTCCCAGGTCACGGGGCGGTACGGGCTCGCGGGCGCGCTCGCCGCGACCATGGCGATGTCCGCGGCCGTGCTGGGCCCGCAGGTCTCCCGGCTCGTCGACCGTCACGGCCAGCGGCGCGTGCTGCGCCCGGTGACACTCGTCTCGCTGGCCGCGGCAGCGGGGCTGCTGCTCTGCGTCCAGCAGGGCGCACCGGACTGGACCCTGTTCCTCTTCACCGCCCTGATCGGCTGTGTGCCGAGCCTCGGCGCGATGACCCGGGCCCGCTGGGCGGAGATCTACCGGGGCGAGGCCCGCCGACTCCACACCGCGTACTCCTGGGAGTCGATCGTCGACGAGGTGTGCTTCATCTTCGGCCCGATCATCTCGATCGGTCTGTCGACGATCTGGTTCCCCGAGGCGGGCCCGCTCTTCGCGGCCGTCTTCCTCGCCGTCGGCGTCTTCTGGCTGACCTCGCTGACCGCCACCGAGCCCACGCCCCACCCGCACGACGGGAGTTCGGGCGGCTCCGCGCTCCGCTCCCCCGGACTGCAGGTCCTGGCCCTGGCCTTCGTCGCCACCGGCGCGATCTTCGGCTCCGTCGACGTGGTGACGGTGGCCTTCGCCGAGGAGCAGGGCAGCAAGGCGGCCGCCAGCCTGGTGCTCGCGGTCTACGCGCTGGGCTCCTGCCTGGCCGGCGCCGTCTTCGGTCTGCTCCACCTCAAGGGCGAGCCGTCGCGCATGTGGCTCCTGGGTGTCTGTGCGATGGCCGTGAGTATGATCCCCCTCCTACTGGCCGGGAACTTGCCGTTGCTGGCCGTGGCGCTCTTTGTCGCGGGCCTCTCCATCGCACCGACGATGGTGATCTCGATGGCCCTCGTCGAAGCGCACGTACCTCGCACCAAGCTGACCGAGGGCATGACCTGGACAGGGACCGGGATGGCCGTCGGAGTGGCGCTCGGCTCCTCGGCCGCCGGCTGGGTGGTCGACGCGTCGGGCGCGGAGACGGCGTACGTGGTGCCTGTCGTCTCGGGCGCGCTCGCGGTCGCGGTGGGTCTCCTGGGGTATCGCCGGCTGGGCAGGCCGGCGCCGACACGGGAGGGGCAGCGTGAGCAGTACGCCGACGAAGCGGTGGACGAGCACGAGGGCGACGAACAGCCCGTGGCGTAACTGGGCGGGGAACGTCACCTCCCGGCCCGCGCGGGAGGTGACGCCCGCCTCGGCCGACGAGCTGGCCGACGCGGTCAGGAAGGCGGCCGCCGACGGGCTGCGGGTCAAGACGGTCGGTACCGGGCACTCCTTCACCTCGATCGCCGCCACTGACGGGGTGCTGGTCCGCCCGGACCTGCTGACGGGCATCCGGCGGATCGACCGCGAGGCGATGACCGTGACCGTGGAGTCCGGCACTCCGCTCAAGCGGCTGAACGTGGCGCTGGCCCGTGAGGGACTGTCGCTCACGAACATGGGCGACATCATGGAGCAGACGGCCGCCGGGGCCACCTCCACCGGAACGCACGGCACCGGCCGCGACTCGGCCTCGATCGCCGCGCAGATCCGGGAGCTGGAGCTGGTCACGGCCGACGGACAGACACTGGTCTGCTCGGAGAAGGAGAATCCGGAGGTCTTCGCCGCCGCCCGGATCGGACTCGGAGCGCTCGGCGTGGTCACGGCGATCACGTTCGCCGTGGAGCCGGTCTTCCTGCTCACCGCGCGCGAGGAACCGATGACCTTCGACCGGGTCACCTCGGAGTTCGACGCGCTGCACGCGGAGAACGAGCACTTCGAGTTCTACTGGTTCCCCCACACGGACAACTGCAACACCAAGCGCAACAACCGCAGCGCGGGTCCCGCGGCCCCGCCCGGGAAGGTCAGCTCCTGGGTCGAGGACGAGCTGCTCTCCAACGGGGTCTTCCAGCTGGCCTGTTCGCTGGGCCGCGCGGTCCCTCCGGTCATCCCCGCACTGGCCAAGGTCTCCAGCCGCGCGCTGTCGGCCCGTACGTACACCGACATCCCGTACAAGGTCTTCACCTCACCGCGCCGGGTGCGCTTCATGGAGATGGAGTACGCACTGCCGCGTGAGGCGGCCGTGTCGGCGCTGCGCGAGGTGAAGGCGATGGTCGAGCGCTCGCCTCTGAAGGTGAGCTTCCCGGTGGAGGTGCGGACGGCTCCCGCCGACGACATCGCGCTCTCCACGGCGTCGGGCCGGGAGACGGCGTACATCGCCGTGCACCTCTACAAGGGCACGCCCCACCGTGCCTACTTCACCGCGGTGGAACGCATCATGACCGCGCACGGCGGCCGGCCGCACTGGGGCAAGGTGCACACCCGCGACGCCGCCTACCTCGCCGAGGTCTACCCGCGCTACGCCGAGTTCACGGCGCTGCGTGACCGGCTCGACCCCGGCCGGCTCTTCGCCAACGACCATCTGCGCCGAATACTGGGCGACTGACGGTCATTCGGCGGGCGCCCCGGTCTCCGGAGCGCCCGCGCCGGTGGACGGGGTAGCCGTCGGGGGCGGAGTCGGGATCGGGGTCGGCGTCGGGTCCGACGGCGCCGGAGTCGCGGGCGGGGTGGGGGTCGGGTCCGACGATGTCGGGTCGTCGCCGATGGAGCCGGTGGGGTCGGTGGGGGTCGGCGTGGGGGCGGGGGTGCTCTCGCCGGTTCCCCGCTTCCCGCCGCCGGCGGGGTCGGTGCCACCGTCCCGCTGCGCCGGGCGTCCCTGCTGCCGGGTCGGCCCGTCGTCGGACGGCGTCTCGTTCCTCGCCTCGCCGTCGCCCCGGACGACGGAGCCGAAGGTCGTCCGCCCCTTCGTGCCGCTGAAGTCCTGATCGGAGATCAGTTCGTAGGCGGTGACACCTCCCATGGCCACCAGGAAGACGAGTGCGGCGCCGGCCGCGGAGCGCTTCCAGCCGCGGACGCGCGTGCCGTGCGTGGTCGCCTCGCCGAACTCCCTGTCGTACGGGGGCACGGCGGGCCCGCCGACGGCCGTGAGCACCTGGGTGCGGCCGAAAACGCCCCGGCGCGCCTGGGCCTTCGGCGCCTCGGCGGGGACGGTGACCTCCCGTATCTGCTCTCCCGTGCGCTTGAAGAGGTGGTGGAAGACCGAGCTCCCGCAGGTCGCGATGACACTGATCACACCCGCGCCCAGGATCGTGCCGTACACGCCGAGCGTGGAGGCGAGTTTGGCCGCCACGACGGCGGCGACCGCGGAGCCCGAGACCTGAGCGATGCTCAGGTCGAGCTTCTTCTTCTCACCGTTCTTCTCGTGATCCATACCCACAAGGGACAAATGGGCGAAGTGAAAAGTTCCGTTTCTGCGTTTTCTGTGAAGAGCGCCACGCGGCGACGGAGATCGCGGAAACTCAACTCCCGTACCTCCGGAGAAGTTGGGCGGCGTGCCGGTCCACCCAGGTGGCCCGAATGGAGTACTGTGGCGATCCCTGGGTCCGGGCTCCCTCATGGGTGCCGGGATGCGGGGAGGGGGCCGAAAGTGGCACTCGAACCGGCGGCGCCAAGGCACCGCGCGGTAGCCCGCTGCGGAGCGTGACCGTCGGTCACTCTGCGTCGCAGGTGGGTAACCGTGCCATAACGGCGTTCCAGGGTCCAGGCCCGACACGCCGGGCAACTCGGCAAGGTTGTGGCAGGCTGCACCCGGGCAGGCCACACTCGACTAGCGGAAGCAGCGACGCACGTGACGTCGGCAGGCACCACCCGGGAGGTCCCCATGCCCGAACTGCGTGTCGTGGCCGTCTCCAACGACGGCACACGACTGGTGCTGAAGGCTGCTGACAGCACGGAGTACACGCTTCCGATCGACGAGCGGCTGCGCGCCGCGGTACGCAACGACCGCGCGCGGCTCGGTCAGATCGAGATCGAGGTGGAGAGCCACCTCCGCCCTCGCGACATCCAGGCGCGGATACGTGCCGGTGCCTCCGCCGAGGAGGTCGCCCAGCTCGCCGGGATCCCCGTCGACCGCGTGCGGCGCTTCGAGGGACCCGTGCTCGCGGAGCGGGCGTTCATGGCCGAGCGGGCCCGCAAGACGCCCGTACGCCGGCCCGGCGAGAACACCGGACCGCAGCTCGGCGAGGCGGTGCAGGAGCGGCTGCTGCTGCGCGGCGCCGAGAAGGACACCGTGCAGTGGGACTCCTGGCGCCGTGACGACGGCACGTGGGAGGTGCTGCTCGTCTACCGCGTGGCGGGCGAGGTGCACACGGCGAGCTGGACGTACGACCCGCCCCGGCGGCTCGTCCAGGCCGTGGACGACGAGGCACGCGCGCTGATCGGCGAGACGGACGACACGATCGCCGCCGCGCCGGAGCCGAGCTTCCCCTTCGTCCCGCGGATCGCCCGGCTGCCGCGCGACCGTCCCCTGGAC
>NZ_JBHUYJ010000115.1:0-24516 GCF_042668715.1 Streptomyces sp. NPDC057271 | reverse complement strand
GGCGCGCCCGGTCCTGCGACGCGTCTGCTCTGTCGGCCCGCTCGGTTCGTCGGCGGGCGCCCCGGCCTGCCGGCGCGCCCGGGTCGGCGACGCGATCACCCCGCCGCGCGCACCGCCGCGACCGCCTTGCGCGCCGCGACCAGGACCGGGTCCCACACGGGCGAGAACGGCGGCGCGTACCCCAGGTCCAGCGCCGTCATCTGCTCCACCGACATCCCGGCCGTCAGTGCCACCGCCGCGATGTCCACCCGCTTGCCCGCGCCCTCACGGCCCACGATCTGCACGCCGAGGAGCCGGCCCGTTCGCCGCTCCGCGATCATCTTCACCGTCATGGGCGCCGCCCCCGGGTAGTACCCCGCCCGGCTCGTCGACTCGACCGTCACCGTGACGTACCGCAGGCCCACCTCCCGGGCCTCCTTCTCACGCAGACCCGTCCGCGCGATCTCCAGGTCGCACACCTTCGAAACCGCCGTGCCAACCACCCCGGGGAACGTGGCGTAGCCCCCGCCCACGTTCGAGCCGATGACCTGACCGTGCTTGTTGGCGTGCGTGCCGAGCGCGATGTGCCGCTCCCGGCCCGAGACCAGGTCGAGCACCTCCACGCAGTCTCCGCCCGCCCAGATGTTCTCGTGGCCCCGCACCCGCATCGCGAGATCGGTGAGCAGCCCGCCGTGCACTCCCAGCGGCAGCCCGGCCGCCTCCGCGAGGCGGGTCTCCGGCACCACGCCCATCCCGAGGACGACCACGTCCGCCGGGTACTCGGCGTCGTCCGTCGCCACCGCCCGGACCCGGCCGTTCTCCCCCGTGAGGATCCTGGTGACGGCCGCCGAGCCCACCGTCCGGATCCCGAGGCCGTCCATCACCCGGTGGACGAGGCGCCCCATGTCCGGGTCGAGCGTCGCCATCGGCTGCTCGCCACGGTTGAGGACGGTCACCTCGTAGCCCCGTTTCAGCAGCGCCTCGGCCATCTCCACGCCGATGTACCCGGCGCCCACGACGACCGCGCGCCGGCCCTTCGTGCGCTCCAGCGAGTCGATCAGGGCCTGACCGTCGTCCAGTGTCTGCACGCCGTGCACACCCGGGGCGTCGATCCCCGGCAGCGGTGGCCGCAGCGGCCGCGCGCCGGTCGCGATCACCAGCTTGTCGAAGCTCGTCCACGCCTCCGCGCCCGACTCCAGATCCCGCGTGCGCACCCTCTGCCCCGGCACGTCCAGCTCGACGACCTCCGTGCGCATCCGCAGATCGATGTCCCGCGCCCGGTGCTCCTCCGGGGCACGCGCGATCAGTTCGTCGCGCTCGGCGACGTCGCCGCCGACCCAGTACGGGATGCCGCAGGCCGAGAACGAGGAGAAGTGACCGCGCTCGAAGGCGACGATCTCCAGCTCCTCGGGGCCCTTGAGCCTGCGTGCCTGCGAGGCGGCGGACATGCCTGCCGCGTCGCCGCCGATGACCACCAGTCGTTCGCTCATGGTCCTCATTCTTCAGGGCTCGGTTCACCTCCGGGCGCTTCGAGCCGAAGAGCGGCCGTGGCCGTCTGGTGTGGCGGCTGCTCACGGGTCCCCGGACGGTGGCGATGCGGTCACGTTCCGGCCTCCGAACCGGGTTTGAGAGAGTGGAGCCATGAACGCGGACACCAGGACCAGGCATGTCGTCGTCGTCGGAGGCGGTATCGCCGGCCTCGCCGCAGCCCACCGGCTGGTCTCGGCCGGCCTCCGGGTGACTCTGCTCGAAGGCGGCGACCGGCTCGGCGGCAAGCTGCTCGCCGGGGAGATCGCCGGTGCCGTCGTCGACCTCGGTGCCGAGTCCCTGCTCGCCCGCCGGCCCGAGGCGATCGCGCTCGCCCGTGCCGTCGGCCTCGGCGACCGGCTCCGGCCGCCCGCCACGACCACCGCGTCCGTCTGGACCCGCGGCACGCTGCGTCCGATGCCCAAGGGCCACGTCATGGGCGTCCCGGGCGATCCCGCCGCGCTCACCGAACTCCTCTCCGACGAGGGTCTGCGCAGGGTCGCGCACGACCGCGAGCTGCCCCCCGCCGAGATCGGCGAGGACATCGCCATCGGCGCGTACGTCGCCGAGCGGATGGGCCACGAGGTCGTCGACCGGCTCGTCGAACCGCTGCTCGGCGGGGTGTACGCCGGCGATGCCTACCGCATCTCGATGCGGGCCGCCGTCCCCGCGCTCTTCGCCGCCGCCCGGACCCACCCCACGCTCACCGACGCCGTCCAGGCCGTCCAGCGCGCGGGCGCCGCGACCCCGTCCGACGCCGCGGGCGCGGCCACCGGCCTCGGCGGCTCGGCCTTCCTGGGCATCGAGGGCGGCATCGGCACCCTCCCCGAGGCCGTCGCCGGGGCGATCCGCGCGGCGGGTGGCGAGATCCTGACCCTCATGCCCGTGACCGGCCTGCGCCGCGTGGTGGACGGCGGACAGTGGCGGGTCGACGCCGGCGGCCGGGAGTTCCTCGCCGACGCGGTCGTCGTCGCCGCGCCCGCCTGGGCCGCCGCCGAGCTCCTCGCGACCGAGGCGCCCGCCGCCGCCGGTGAGCTCGGGACCGTCGAGTACGCCTCGATGGCGCTCGTGACCCTCGCCTTCCGCAGGCAGGACGTGCACGCGCTGCCCGGCTCCGGCTTCCTCGTGCCGCCCGTCGACGGACACACCATCAAGGCGTCCACCTTCTCCAGCCAGAAGTGGCAGTGGGTTGCCGACGGCGCCCCCGACCTCTTCCTCCTCCGTACCTCCGTCGGCCGCTACGGCGAGGAGGAGCAGGTCTTCCGCGACGACGCCGATCTCGTCGAGGCCTCCCTGAAGGACCTCGCCGCGGCCGCAGGGCTGACCGCCCGGCCTGTCGCCACCACCGTCACCCGCTGGACCGGGGGCCTCCCGCAGTACCCCGTGGGCCATCTCGCCCGCGTCGCCCGCATCCGCGACGCCGTCGCCCGCGTCCCCGGACTGCGTGTGGCGGGGGCCGTGTACGACGGTGTCGGCATCCCCGCCTGCGTCGCCTCGGGCACCCGCGCCGCCGACGAGATCGCCGCCGGGTTCCCCGACGAGATCATCGCCACGTCGTGAACCACCCACCCTGGTGCAGGGCACTGTCCGTGACGGGCGAGAATAGGCGTATGAGTGCGCCCGAAAAGATCCCGAACGCCGGTAAGAAGGCGAAGGACCTCAACGAGGTCATCCGCTACACCCTGTGGTCCGTGTTCAAGCTGCGCGACAACCTGCCCGAGGACCGCGCCGGCTACGCCGACGAGGTCCAGGAGCTGTTCGACCAGCTCGCCGCCAAGGACATCACCGTCCGTGGCACCTACGACCTCTCCGGTCTGCGGGCCGACGCGGACGTCATGATCTGGTGGCACGCCGAGACGAGCGACGAGCTCCAGGACGCGTACAACCTCTTCCGTCGCACCAAGCTGGGCCGCGCCCTGGAGCCGGTCTGGTCGAACATGGCGCTGCACCGCCCCGCCGAGTTCAACAAGTCGCACATCCCGGCCTTCCTGGCCGACGAGACGCCCCGCGACTACGTGAGCGTCTACCCCTTCGTGCGCTCCTACGACTGGTACCTGCTGCCCGACGAGGACCGCCGCCGGATGCTCGCGGACCACGGCAAGATGGCCCGTGGCTTCCCCGACGTCCGTGCCAACACGGTCGCCTCGTTCTCGCTCGGCGACTACGAGTGGATCCTGGCCTTCGAGGCCGACGAGCTGCACCGCATCGTCGACCTCATGCGCCACCTGCGGGCCTCCGAGGCGCGGATGCACGTCCGCGAGGAGGTGCCGTTCTACACCGGCCGCCGCCGCTCCGTGGCGGACCTGGTGGCGGGGCTGGCCTGACGGCCGCCCTACCGACTCGGTGACGACCCGGCTGCCTGCCGGGCCGTCATCCCTTGACCCGGAAGATCAGACGGCGGACGGAGTTCCGCACGCCGCTCCAGCGACACCGGGTCCGGCTCCGGGTGCGGCGCGCACGACGCGCGCCGCACCGGCGTCCCTCCGGCGGCGTCCGGCACGGCCCCCGTCAGCAGATAGGTCTCCAGGTACCCGTTGACGCAGGCGTTCGCCCCGCCCGCGATCCCGTGTGTACCGGCCTCCCGCTCGGTCACCAGAGCCGAACCCGCCAGCCTGCGCTGCAGTTCGAGCGCTCCTTCGTACGGTGTGGCCGCGTCCCGCTCGGCGGCCAGGATCAGCACCGGCGGTAGCACGCCGGGACCGGTCCGTACGTCCAACGGCTTCTGCCGGGGCGCCTTCCAGTACGCGCAGGGCAGATTGGCCCAGACGTTGTCCCAGGTCTCGAACGGGGCGACCTTCGCCAGCCGGGTGTTGTCCCGGTCCCAGACCGCGAAGTCCTCCGGCCACGGCGCGTCGTTGCACTCCACCGCCGTGTAGACGGCCGCCCCGTTGCCCGTGGACTCCGTGACCTCCTCGCTCGGTGCCGCCTGCTCGATCAGCGGCTTCGGGTCGCCCTGCAGATACCGGGCGAGCGCCGTGGCCCGCAGGGGCCAGAAACCGTCGTGGTACCCGGCCTGGAGCATCGCCCTGTGCAGCTGCCCCGGGCCGACACGTCCGCCGGCCGGCCGCGCCGCGAGTTCGGCGCGGATCCTCTCGTAACTCTCCTGGACCTCCTCGACGGTGGTGCCCAGGCCGTACACCTCGTCGTGCTTGGCGACCCATGCGCGGAAGTCGGTCCAGCGGGCCTCGAACGCGCGTGACTGGTCGAGGTTGTTGGCGTACCAGATCTGCCCCGGCGCGGGGTGGACGGGCGCGTCGAAGACCATGCGGCGCACCCGGTGCGGGAAGAGCGTCGCGTACAGCGCGCCGAAGTACGTGCCGTAGGAGGCGCCCATGTACGTGAGCTTCGGCTCGCCGAGCGCGGCGCGCAGCACCTCCAGGTCACGGGCGTTGTTGAGCGAGTGGTAGTGCCGCAGCGCGGCGCCGGTGCGGCTCGCGCAGCCCTGCGCGTACGTCTTCGCACGGGCGATCCGCTCCCGCTTGTAGACCTCGGAGGGGTGGGTGGGCGCCGGGGTGGGGCCCTTGGGGCGGTCGGCGGGGTCCTGGCAGGAGACCGGGGCGGAGGCGCCCACGCCGCGCGGGGCGTAGCCGACGAGGTCGTACGCGGCGGCGACCCGCTTCCAGGCCGGGAGTTCGGCGACCAGGGGGAAGTACGTCGACGAGGCGCCGGGACCGCCTGGGTTGAAGACGAGCGCGCCCTGACGGTCGGCGGCCGGCCCGGAGGCCCTGAGCCGGCTGACGGTGAGCGGGATCCGGACACCGTCGGGATCCGCGTAGTCGAGGGGGACCCGGACGGTGCCGCACTGGACGGACGGCGGCAGCTTTTCGGCCGCCGGGCAGCCGCCGAAGCGAATTCCTTCGGCGGCCGCGCGGCGGGCGGCGGCCACGGTGCCGCCGGTCTCGGCGGGCGGGGCGTCCAGGGCGGGGGCGGGTGCGACGGTGAGGGAGGTCAGCAGCAACGACCCGACGGTTCCGGTCAACGCGAGGGATTTCACGGCAGGATCGTGGGCACGGCGGCCACCCCGTTGTAAAGCGTCTCCGGCCGGTGTCGCGGGAATCGACCCGGTCAGCCGCTGGAGCTGGAGCAGCTCGAACCGCTGGAACTCGAACAGCTCGAACCGCTGGAGCTGGAGCTGCTGGAGCAGGAACCGCCACCGCCGGAGCCCGAACAGCTCGACCCCCCTCCGGAACCGCCGGAGCAGGCGCTCGCGGAACAGCCGCCGCCGAAGCCGCTGTCGGTCCCGCCTCCGCCGCCGGAGCCTCCCGTGTTCCCGGAGGCACCCCCGCAGCCGCCCGGGCTGCCCGGGGTGCCCGCGCACCAGAGCACCGGGAGCAGAACCGCGTCCGTGCCGGACGTGCCGTGCGCGTTGTGCGTGCCGTGCGGGCGGGACGTGCCGGGCGTGGTGGTGGTCCGGGTCCTGGCGAGGGGTATCCGTGCCGCCGCGATCAGCTGGGTCCGCAGTTCGGGATCCGGCACGCCGCGCAGTCCGCGCAACGCCACCTGGTGCCCGGCGTCGGCGTCGTACACGTGGTCGCGGTGGTACTCCGCCGAGGCACGTCGGCCGCCGCGGGTGGCGCGGCCGGTGTTGTACGCGGCGCAGCCGAGGGCCACGACGAGGCCCGCGAAGAGGACCGGGATCACCTTGACGAGGAACGGCACCTCGAACGGGGCGCGGTGGGTGCCGACGGTCAGGGCGATCGAGGTGACGAGCAGCGTGAGCGATCCGACGCCGAGGGCGAGGCACGAGCGGCGGCCGGCGCGCCGGACGGCCGGGGCCACCATCAGACCACGCGCGGCGAGGCCGTCGCCGATCTCCTGGACGGCGGGGCTGCGCATCACCGCGAGGCGCAGATCGTGCAGGGCGCCGCTGGGAGCGGCCGCGAGCTGCTCCAGCACGGCACGGCCGACGTGGTCCCTGGCCCGCAGGTCGGGGCGGAGAACGACGACAAGGCCGGGCCCGCCGACTCCGATCAGTCCCTCGGCGTGCAGGGTCGCCAGGGCCGTGTCCACCACCCTGGGCGGGCCGCCGGCCAGGAACGCGGCCTCGGCGAGGTCGTGGACGGCACCGCCGCGGTCCGCGCGTCCGGCGCGGAGGCTGACGATGAGCAGGGCGGAGCCGGTGATCACGGCGGCCCAGAAGATCAGGGCGATCAGGTTCATGAGGGCGTCACCTCCGTACGAGTGCGGCGCGGGCAGCGCGGATGAGTCGGGCGGCGGGGCCGGGCGGGCGCGTGTCGGTGCGCTCCTGCCACCAGCGGGTGAGGCGGCGCCGGGCGTCCGGGTCCTCGGGGCGTCCGGCGACGAGCAGGTGCTCGACGAAGGCGAGCGCGTCGCGGCGGTAGCCGCCGGTCATGGGGCGGGACCTGGCGTACGCGCGGAACGAGGGCCGGTAGTCGTCGCCGAGGATCTCGGGGAGTTCGGGTGCGATCCTGGCGATCACGTCGGCCCGCTTTCCGACGAGTGCGCGGCTCTGCACCCCGAGCCGCGCCGGGTCGAATCCCTCGGGCACGGGCGTTCCGGCGACGAGCGCGGACAGCAGCGCGGTCTGCGCCACGGCGACTCGTTCCCGTGCGCCCGTGCCGCACGGGCTGCCGGGGCTCTCGGGCGGTGCGGTGAAGCGGGCGACCCCGGGATCAGCGGCGGGTTGCCCGTCGGCACCCCCGGCTGCTGCGGCCGCGGGCTCCGCGGACCGGGGCTGCGGGATCGGACCGCCCGACGGTTGCGGCAGCGGACCGCCCGACGGTTGCGGGATCGGACCGCCCGACGGTTGTGCCAGCGGACCGCCCGACGGCTGCGGCATCGGACCTCCCGAGACCCGGGCGCCCGCACCGATCAGCAGCGCGGGCTCGGCCTCACGCTCGACGCCGTGTCCGGTCTCGTGCCCCGTCTCGTGCTCGGCGGACCGGGCGGGGACCGTGCCGACGGCCACCCCCTTGGCGGGCCCTGCGGCCGCGACGCCACCGAGGGGCGCGGTCGCGGCCGTCGCCGCCTTGGCGCCGGCGGTCCCGACGAGGGCCAGCCGGGCCCTGATCGTCGCCAGTTCCGACGCCAGTTCCGCGGGCGCGGGGAAGTTGTCGTCCCGTTCCAGCAGGACGCCCGGCGGGGAGACCCGGGACGCCAGCTCCGACAGGATGTCCAGGACGGGCTCCGGGACCGGGTGGGCGTGGGTGTCGTGCCAGACCCCGTCGCGGAAGAGGCCGCCCGCCACGTGGACGTACGCGATCGCCTCCACCGGGAGCTCCGAGAGCGCCTTCGACGGGGACTCGCCCCGGTTGACGTGGTTCGTGTGCAGGTTGGCCACGTCGATCAGGAGCCGTACCCCCGTACGCTCCACCAGCTCCGCCAGGAACTGGCCCTCGGTCAGCTCCTCGCCCGGCCAGGAGATCAGCGCCGCGATGTTCTCCAGGGCCAGCGGCACCGGCAGCGCGTCCTGGGCGATCCGGACGTTCTCGCACAGCACGTCCAGCGCGTCCCACGTGCGCGGCACGGGCAGCAGGTGGCCCGCCTCCAGGACCGGCGTCGCGGTGAGCGCGCCACCGGCCCGGACGAACGCGATGTGCTCCGTGACCAGCGGCGCCCCCAGCGCCGTCGCCGTCGCCGCCAGGTCGGCGAGCCGCCCCGCGTCCGGCCGGTCCGCGCCGCCGAGACCCAGCGAGACGCCGTGCGGGACGACCGTGACCCCGCGCGAGCGAAGCCGCGTCAGCGAGTCGGGCAGATGGCCCGCGCAGACGTTCTCCGCCACGACCTCCACCCAGTCGACGCCCGGGAGCGCCTCCACCGCCTCCGCTATCTCCGGCCGCCAGCCGATGCCGATGCCGAGTTCCGTCATGTCCCCCTCCTTCAGTCCCCCACGTGATGGCCCCGCCGGGCACGTTCGAATCCAGTCAGGGGGACGTTCAGAGGTTGATTTGAGGTTTCGGCGGAGCTACGGCTCCGAATGCGGTGTGACGATGCCCGCCTCCGCCGGTGGACGGGAGGTGTACCGCTGGTCGGTCCCCGACGGCCCGACCGGCAGGGGCGCCGCGGGCGTCGACACGACCGGCGGGCCCGTGGGCGGCGCCGTCTTCCCTCCTGCGGCCTCGTTCGCCAGCGCGTCGTGGTCGACCATCCCGGTGGCCTCCAGCATGGTGATGTGGTCGAGGACCGTCTGGTTCGCGTCACTCGCCAGCTGGCGGATCAGCGTGTTGCGCGTGGTGTGCCGGACCTCCGCGATCAGCGAGAACACCTTGCCGTGCGCGTTGCGCAGAATGTTCGCGAACTTCCGCTCGTACTCCTGGCCGCTCGCCGCCGTCAGCTCCCGCAGCCACCCCTGCTGCTGCTCGGTCGGCTGGTTGGGCAGCTCGACGCCCAGCTTCGCCGCCACGGTGCGGGCCCGCCGGTCCAGGTCGGTGTGGCCGACGACGAGATGGTCGCCGCACTCCACCATCGCCTTGCTCGGGGCGCGCTGAACGGCCTGCTGGCCGGCCGGAAGCTCCCAGAGACCGGCCAGCCGTACCTTGACCAGGAAGTCACGGTCCGTGGCCGACAGCGGCCCCCACTGCGTGGCGACGCTCGACGCGTTGAGGTTCGCCTGGCCGGTTCCGGAGCGGTCGGCGTAGGACCAGACGGGGAAGGCGAGCGCGCCGACCGTCGCGACGAGCGCCGCGATGATGAGTGCCGTCCCGTTGACGCGTAGCGACAAGATGTCTCTCCCCTACGTTCGAAATATCGGTCACCGGAACTGAACCGGCAACGAGGGTTCCGTTCAACCCGCTTGGCGGTATCGGGAGATACGTACTAGGGGACGGGCGTGTTCAGTCGCCGAGCGCACCGAGCGCGGGAAACGCGGACACGACCGTGCACGAACCGGGAGCGATCTCCGTGAATCCGGCGTCCCGCACCACCGGCAGACCGCTCGTCGTCAGCTCCGCCCAGCGCGCCGGATCGGCCGCGCGTACGGCCAGCGGGAAGCCGGCCTCGCGCCACGCCTTGCGGTCGGACTCCGGCATCTCCCACCACAGCAACTGCGCCCCGTGCCCCGCCTGGGCCATGGCCTTGCCGGCGGACATGTCCAGTTCCGGGTTGAGCCAGAGGAGCGCCGCGCCCGCGCGCGGGACGCCGGGGGCGGCCGGGTCCTCCAGATCGGTGCCCGAGACCTGGAGCTTGGCCAGCTCCTTGGGCCAGCCGTCCAGCGGGACCGGCGGGAACACCCGTACCTCCGCCGCCTCACCCGTCACCGTGATTCCCGGGAGCGCCTCCGCGCGCCGCCACTCCGCGCCGCGCGCCCGGCGCACGACCTTGCGGATCCGGGCGTCCTGCCAGTCGGTCATGATCTGCGCCCACGCGCCGTCCCCGGACGAGCGCTCGTCGGCGAGGATCTCCAGGACGGCGCGGGCGGCCGTCTCCAGGGCGTCGGTACGGGCCGGGGGCTCGGCCCGCTCGATCCGTACCACCAGGGGGAGGACGAACTGGGGCTTCTCATCGCGGATGTCGGTCTCGTCGCTGCTCACCTGGCAAGTCTGCCACCGCCGACGGAGACGCCTCTTGGAGGAATGGACGGTTCCGGGACAGGATGCCCCCATGAAGAGCGACCTTTTCGCCAGCGAACACCTTGCCGAGACCGCCACGTTCCCCGGAATGACCCTGCAGAACGCCAAGTGCGTCAAGTACGCCGTCAACGGCGAGATGCAGGCGCGACAGGGCTCGATGATCGCCTTCCGGGGCAACCTCCAGTTCGAGCGCAAGGGCCAGGGCATCGGCGGCATGCTCAAGCGCGCCGTCACCGGCGAGGGCCTGGCGCTGATGGCCGTGCGCGGTCAGGGCGAGGCCTGGTTCGCGCACGAGGCGCAGAACTGCTTCATCGTCGACATCGAGCAGAACGACGCGTTCACCGTGAACGGCCGTAACGTCCTCTGTTTCGACTCCACCCTCAGCTACGAGATCAAGACGGTGAAGGGTGCCGGCATGACCGGCGGCGGCCTCTTCAACAGCGTCTTCACCGGCTACGGCAAGATCGCCCTGATCTGCGAGGGCAGCCCGATCGTCATTCCCGTCACGTCGCAGTCCCCGGTCTTCGTCGACACCGACGCCGTCGTCGGCTGGAGCCACCAGCTGCAGACCTCGCTGCACCGCTCGCAGTCCGTCGGCTCGATGATCCGCGGCGGTTCGGGCGAGGCCGTCCAGCTGAAGCTGGAGGGCGAGGGTTTCGTCATCGTCCGACCCAGCGAGCTCACTCCGCAGAAGACCTCGAACTGAACCTGGAACGGGTGGGACGCCGGTACGGCCTGCGCGGCCCGTGGGTACTGCGCGGGGTCGAACTCCGGCTGCGCGCAGGGAGCCTCGTCAGGATCACGGGCACCAACGGCACCGGGAAGTCGACGCTGCTCCGGCTCCTCGCGGGCATCGACGCGCCGACGGAGGGCCGGATCACCGGCAGGCCACGGCGCACGGCGTACGTTCCCGAGCGCTTCCCGGCCACCCTGCCCTTCACCGCGCTCGGCTTCCTGATCCACCTCGGGCGGGTCCAGGGACTCGGCCGGGCGGAGGCCGCCGCGAGGGCGGGGGAGTGGCTCGAACGGTTCGGCGCGGGGCACTTCGCCGACACCCCGCTCGCCGAGCTCTCCAAGGGCAGCAGCCAGAAGGTCGCCGTCGCCCAGGCTCTGCTCGCCGGGCCCGGCCTCCTGGTCCTCGACGAGGCGTGGAC
Organism: Streptomyces sp. NPDC057271; assembly: GCF_042668715.1. Taxonomy (NCBI): domain Bacteria; kingdom Bacillati; phylum Actinomycetota; class Actinomycetes; order Kitasatosporales; family Streptomycetaceae; genus Streptomyces; species Streptomyces sp. NPDC057271. The sequence continues at coordinate 13,328 of NZ_JBHUYJ010000115.1, read as the reverse complement.
GGGCCTCGACACAGGCGCGCGGGAGCAGTTGGACCGCGCCGTCCGCGAGCGGGTCGCGGCGGGCGGGACGGTCGTCTTCGTCGACCACGACCCGCGACGGCTCGCGGGCGAGGCCGACGCCGCGTTCACGGTGGAGGCGGGGCGGGTACGGCCCGGGACCCCGCGACGCGACGAGGGCCCGCGGACCCGCGCGCGGATCGTGGCCTCCGGCGGCCGCCCGCTCCCCGACGGGCTGCCCGGCTCGCCCTCGTACGAGCCCGGACCCGACGGCACGACGGTGTACGCGGTCGACGCGGCGCACTCCGACGCGGCTCTGCGGGCCCTGCTCGGATCCTCCTGGCACATCCACGAACTGACGACCACCGAAGCCCTCCGGGCAGGACGGACATGACCGCACTCCTGCGCTACCAGACCGACCTGCTGCTCCGCTCCCAGCGCTGGCTCGCGCCGGTGCTGCTGTACGCGGTGTTCCTCGGCGTCGGCGTCCAGGCCGGGGAGCCCGTGCTCGGCGCCCTCGGCTACACGGCCGCCGCGCTGCTCCCCGTGACGGCCTGGCTCGTACGCATCTGTCTCGGCCAGGAACCGTCCGCCGCCCGCCACGTGGTGGCCGCCCCGGCCGGACGGGAACGGGCCCATCTCGCGGCGGTCCTGGCCGCCGTGGCCTGCGCGGTGCTGCTCGGCGTCGTCGCAGTCCTCGGAGTGACGGCGATGAGCGACCTCCGCCGCGTCGACCCGGTCCGGGCCGGCGCCGCCGGTCTTCTCGCCACCACGGCCTGCGTCCTGACCGGCGCCGCCGTGGGCGCGCTCACCACCCGGCCGCTCGTCCGCTCCCGAGGCTGGTCCCTGACCGCGCTGGTCCTCGGCTCGCTCCTCGCGCTCGTGACGACCGGCTCACCGGCGCAGCACGCGGTGACGGCCCTGATCACCGGCTCCCGCACCGCGACGGTCCCGCTTCCGTGGCCCGCCCTCGCGGCCGCCCTGGCCCTCGCCGCCGCGGCGGCCGCCGTGAGCAGCAGGGCGACCGCGTGGCGGGAGTGAGTACGCTCCACGGCAAGGCTGACGACGAGGCGTCGCGGACCTCCACCGTGTCGAGGACCCTGCCGATCAATACGCCTACGGCGCCCGTTCCGCCATCAGCTCGGAGACCTTCACGAAGCGGTAGCCCTTGGCCCGGAGTGCGGGGACGATCCGGCGGATCGCCTGTTCCGTCACGGGGGCCGCGCTGCGGGTGCAGTGCATGACCACCAGCGAACCCGGCTTCACCCCGTCGAGGACCTGCCGGGCCACCGCGTCGCCGTCCTTCGCGAAGGCGTCGCCGCTGACCACGTCCCACTGCACCGCCGTGACCTTCGCGGGCGCGAGCGCCCGCAGCGCCCGGTCGTCGTAGCAGCCGCCCGGGAAGCGGAAGTACGGGACGACGTTGCGCGCCCCGGCCTTCCGGAACGCCTCGAAGGCCCGCTTCACGTCGGCCGCCATGTCCTGCTTCGCCACCGTCGGCAGGCCGTAGCAGGGTGTGGCGAAGGCGTAGTGGCTGTACGAGTGGTTGGCGATCTCGAAGCGGGGGTCGGTGCCGATGGACCGGGCCTGGTCCGGGTACTCCTCGGCCCACCGGCCGGTCATGAAGACCGTCGAGTCGACCTCGAGCCTCCGAAGGGTCTCGATCAGCTGCGGATTGTCGAAGCGCTCGCCACGTGCCGCCCGAGGCCCCTGGTCGGCCGTCATGTCGGCGTCGAAGGTGAGCGCGACGACCTTGTCCGTGCCGTTGCCCGTGGCCTCGGGGGCCCGCTCGAAGACCGGAGTGAGCCCTCCCGGGCCCGGCGCCATGGTCGGCGGAGCCTTGCGTTCGACCGCCGGCTGCCCGGGAGCGGCACCGGAGCCGGGGGACGAGGACCCGCTCGCGCTCGGCGTGGCGGACAGGCTGTCAGGAGCCGCCGCAGTGCCGGAATCCCCCCTGCCGCAGCCCACGAGAACGGCTACCAGCACAGCGAGAGTCGACATTTTTCGTACAGAGATGGTCACGAACGGAAGCTATCCGATCCGGGAGTGTGGACCGTCCAGCGTGGAATCCGGCGCGCCACCGTGCTGCCGGACACCCGGGGGCGCTCACGTGGCCAGCAGCAGCCTCCGGCTCTCCGCCACGTCGAAGTCTCCCGGCGGGTACCGCGGGTCCAGGGCCTCCAGGTGTTCCAGGAGCAGAGCGCTGATGGCCCAGTTGCGGTACCACTTGCGGTCGGCCGGGACCACGTACCAGGGCGCCGCATCGGTCGAGCAGCGTTCCAGGGCCAGCTCGTACGCCTCCTGGTACGCGGGCCACAGTGCGCGCTCCTCGATGTCGCCCATGTTGAACTTCCAGTGCTTCTCGGGGTTGTCGAGGCGCGCAAGGAGCCGGGCGCGCTGCTCCTCGTACGAGATGTGGAGGAACACCTTGACGACCGTCACGCCGTCGTCGACGAGGGACTCCTCCCACCGGTTGATCTGGCCGTAGCGGCGGCCGAGGTCCCGGCGCGGCACCAGCTCGCGGACTCGGGCGATGAGGACGTCCTCGTAGTGCGAGCGGTCGAAGATGCCGATCTCGCCCGGCACCGGCAGCGCCCGCGCGATCCGCCAGAGGAACGGGTGGCCGCGCTCCTCCGCCGTGGGCGCCTTGAACGCGCGGATCCGGCAGCCGGAGGGGTTGAAATGGCCGATCACATGCTTGACCGTGCCGCCCTTGCCGCTGGTGTCCATGCCCTGGAGGACCAGCAGCAGCCGACGGCGGTCGCCGGCCGTGCTCGCCGCGTACAGACGCTCCTGGTACTTGGCGAGGCGGGGTGCGAGCAGGGCGGTCGCCTCGATCCCCGCCGCCTTGCTCGCGGGCCCGGCGGGGATCTCCGAGGTGGAGTACGCGGCGAGGTCGACGGGCTTCCCGGCGGGCACGCGCAGCAGGTCGCGCAGGACCGGCTGCTTCTGCGACCGGAGCTGTCCGGATCCGTCCTCCGGCCCGTCCTTCCTCGGCGCGTCCCTCGTCTCCCGGCTCTTCCGCCTCTCGCCGGGCTTCTTCTCCTGCTTCCGGTCCTTCTTCGCCACCTCGCCACCCTTCCCGTCCGCCCCGCGCCTTCCCCTCCCCGATCCTCCGACGGAACGGACGGCCCCGCGACCGCTGGCCGCGGGCTACGTCAGCACCACGGACCGGTCACCGCGAACGTCGTGCCGGGCGTGTAGCAGTTGACGTACATCGTCCGGCCGTCCGGGGAGAACGTGACGCCGGCGAACTCGCCCCACTCCGGCGCCTCCGGGGTGCCGATGTTCTGGGCCCCGCGCGCCACCGCGTACACCTCGCCCCTTCGGCTCAGCCCGTACACGTGCTGGGCTCCGTCGCCGTCCTCGCAGACCATCAGGCCGCCGCTCGGGGCCAGGCAGATGTTGTCCGGCGACTCGCCGGGCAACTGGATGTCGGTGCTGGGGCCGAAGACGACGACGAGCGTCAGACGGCGCCGGTGCGGCTCGTACTTCCACACCTGACCGAAGTGGGTCGCGCCGGAGCCGTCGCCGGTGCGGGCGAAGGACGAGACGAAGTAGACGGACCGCCCGCCCCAGTAGCAGCCCTCCAGCTTCTGCGCGTGCGTGATGCCCTTCGGCCCGAAGTCCTGGTGCCTGATGGGGGTCTCGACGGCCAGGGGGTCCGGCACGGGCACCCACTCGACGCGCTCGAAGCTCGCCCCGGTCTCCTGGATCACGGAGAGGTCGGGCACTCCCGGCACCCGCATCGCCTGCAGCTCTCCGCCCGCGCGCAGCGAACCGTGGCCGCCCATCGGCACCTCGGGCAGGAAGCGGTAGAAGAGCCCGAACGGCCGCTCGAACGCGTCCTCCGTCTCGTACACGATCCCGCTGTGCGGGTCGACGGCGATCGCCTCGTGCTGGAAGCGGCCCATGGACGTCAGCGGTACGGCTCCGGTGCGGTGCGGGTCGGCTCCGTCGACCTCGAAGACGAAGCCGTGGTCCTTGGTGTACCCGTTGGTACCGGCCTTGTCCTCGGTCTCCTCGCAGGTGAGCCACGTACCCCAAGGGGTGGTCCCACCCGCGCAGTTGACCGCGGTGCCCGCGATCGCGACGCGCTCGCCGAGGACATCGCCGCGGCCGTCGAGCGTGAGTGCCGTACAGCCGCCCTTTCCGGCGGGGTCGTACGTCAGCCCGTCGACGGTCGGGACCCCGATGCGGCCGGACGCCCGGTTCTCGTGGTTGCGGACCAGATGGACCCGTCCGCGGCGGCCTGCGAAGGCGCTCATGCCGTCGAAGTTGCTCGGGACGGGGCCCTCGCCGGAGGGGAGCGGGTCGCCCTCGCGGGAGAGGACGGTGTAGCGGAAGCCCTCGGGGAGGTCGAGGAGGCCGTCGGGGTCGGGGACCAACGGACCGTAGCCGGAGTGACCGCGAGCGGCCGACGTACCGGCGAAGAGTTCGGTGAAGGAGCCCGCGAAGGCGATGCCGGCGACGGACGCGCCGGTGCGGGACAGGATCTGACGTCGTGTTGCGGACATGAGGCAACCCACTTTCCTGTGGGGGCACCCCCATGCCGGAGGCCATGGGGGAGGACAGGTGTGTGCTGTGACGTGTGACCCGCATGTGTGTACCACGCAAGGTGGTGACAGGTGAACCATGCGGGCCACAACGGCCTCGTGTGGCGCGGGCGATCAGGGTGCGATCAGGGTGCGGTCAGGCCCGGGCAGTCAGGGTGTGATCAGGCGAGTTCGGCGGTCAGCGTGATCGTCGTGCCGGTGAGCGCCTGGCTGACGGGGCAGTTCTTCTTGGCGTCCTCGGCCAGCGCCTTGAACTCGTCCGCGTCCAGGCCGGGGACCTCGCCGCGCACGGTCAGGTGGACGCCGGTGATGCCCTCGCCGGGCTGGAAGGTGACGTCGGCCCTGGTCTCCAGGCGGGTGGGCGGGTTGCCGGCCTTGGCCAGGCCGTTGGAGAACGCCATGGAGAAGCAGGAGGAGTGCGCGGCCGCGATCAGTTCCTCGGGGCTGGTCCTGCCGTTCGGCTCCTCCGTGCGGGCCGGCCAGGAGACCTGGTACTCGCCGAGGCCGGAGGAGTCGAGGGTGACGACGCCCTTGCCCTTGAGGAGGTCGCCCTCCCAGACGGTGTGGGCGTGACGGACGGTGGCCATGGTGTATCCCTTCGATCGGGTATGGCCCCCAACCTACTGCTCGACCAAGGCCTTCGCGTCTCGTGCCAGCGCCGTGAGCCGGGAGATCGCCCGGAAGTACTTCTTGCGGTACCCGCCCTTCAGCATCTCTTCACTGAACAGACGGTCGAAGGGAAGCCCGGAGGCGAGTACCGGTACCTCGCGGTCGTACAGACGGTCGGCGAGGACGACGAGCCGCAGCGCCGTCGACTGGTCCGGGACCGCCCGTACGTCCGTGAGACAGACCGCCGTCAGGTCGTCGGTGAGCGCGCCGTAGCGGCTGGGGTGGACCTTGGCCAGGTGGTCCAGCAGGTGCGGGAAGTCGTCGAGCGAGGCCCCCGGCGTCGCGTACGCCGCCTTGGTCACCTGCTCGTCGGAGTACGGGGCGGGTGCCTCGGGCAGCCCGCGGTGGCGGTAGTCCTCACCGTCGATCCGCAGGGGACGGAAGTGGGCGGAGAGGCCCTGGATCTCGCGCAGGAAGTCGGCGGCGGCGAACCGGCCCTCGCCCAGTTTGCCCGGCAGCGTGTTGGAGGTCGCGGCGAGCGCCACTCCCGCCTCGACGAGCCGGCTGAGGAGCGAGGAGACGAGGACGGTGTCGCCGGGGTCGTCCAGTTCGAATTCGTCGATGCAGAGCAGCCGGTGTCCGCTGAGCGTGCGCACGGTCTGCTGGAAGCCCAGCGCGCCCACCAGGTTGGTCAGCTCCACGAACGTGCCGAAGGCCTTGAGCCCGGGCTCGGCGGGCGTGGCGTGCCAGAGGGAGGCGAGCAGGTGGGTCTTGCCGACGCCGTAGCCGCCGTCGAGATAGACGCCGCGCGGCCCGCTGGGGGCGGCCGGCTTCTTCGCGAACCAGCGGCTCAGGGCCGGGCGCTTCCCGGCACCGGTGGCGTGGGCGCCGCCGAGCCCCTCGGCGAAGGAGCTCAGGGCCTTGACCGCGTCGGTCTGGCTCGGCTGGTTCGGGTCGGGGATGTACGTGTCGAAGCGCACCGAGTCGAACCGGGGCGGCGGGACCATCTCCGCGACGAGACGGTCGGCGGGGACATGGGGCTCCCGGGCGCAGAGGGAGACCGGGGCGGCTTCGCCGGAAGTCGCTTCGGCTATGGCGCGGGAGGCATGGGAGGCACGGGTCGACACAGTTCCCCACTCTATGCGCCGTGTCAGACTGCGAGGATGCGACGCCTGTTCCCTGTGACGGACATGACAGCCACCGACGACGCCGGTCAGGACACCTTCGGTGACAGCGAGTGGTCACTCGACGAGCTCGCCGACGCCTACGCGTACCCCGATCTCGCCCCCGGCGAGACCTGGCTGCGCGCCAACATGGTCTCCTCCCTCGACGGCGCCGGACAGCACGACGGCCGCTCCCAGCCCCTCTCCTCCGACAGCGACATGCGGATCTTCGGCACGTTGCGGGGCCTTGCGGACGTGATCGTCGTGGGCGCGCAGACGGTACGGCAGGAGGGCTACCGCCCGGCACGCGCGCGTCAGGCCTTCGCGGCCCGCCGGAAGGCGGCCGGACAGGGCCCCGCGCCGGTGATCGCCGTGGTCAGCGCCTCCCTCGACCTGGACTTCTCCGCGCCGCTCTTCACCGAGCCCCTGGTGCCGACTCTCGTCCTGACCGGCGCCGTGGCGCCCGCCGGCCGGGTGGCCGAGGCCGGGAGGGCGGGGGCGGAGGTGGTGATCGCGGGGGACGGGCCCGGGGTCGAGCCGGCCCGCGCGGTGGCGGCCCTCGCGGAGCGGGGCCTGCGGCGTCAGCTGACCGAGGGCGGTCCGCGGCTCCTCGGGCAGTTCGTGGCGGCCGAGGTGCTCGACGAGCTCTGTCTGACCGTCTCGCCGACGATGACGGCGGGCACCGCGCAGCGCATCGCCGGAGGGCCTTCGGTGGCCGTGCCGCAACGGTTCGCCGTGGCGTCGGTGCTGGAGGAGGCCGGGTTCCTTTTCACCCGCTACCGTCGGATCTGACAATCGGCGGAATTTGTCGTTCCGGTTAGCTTCCGCTGGGCACACTTACCCCCGTAGACCCCGTGCGGGCACGGGGAAGGATGGTTTCCGCAGAAGGGCTCCTGAGGTGTTCACAAGCGTTCTGATGATCGAGAAGCCCCTCACGTCCGTCGACGTGGAGTTCGTCACCACCCTGCACGGCGACGAGAACGTGTCGTTCATCGTGCTGATGCAGCCCCGTGGTGACCAGGCCGATGTACTCCTGCGCGCCATCGACGACGTCGCCATGGGCGAACTCAAGGAAGCGACCCGCGAGGGCGAGGAACCGGAGGGCAAGGCGGCCCGCGTCCCCGCCGAGCAGGCCCTGGAGTACTCGCTGCAGGCACTGCGGAACGCCGGCTGCGAGGCGGTCGGACAGGTGGTCGAGGACCACCCCCTGAACAAGATGAAGTCGGTGGTCGAGGAGGCCGACGCGGACGAGGTGATCGTCCTGACGGCGCCGCACTACGTGGAGGAGTTCTTCCACCGGGACTGGGCGTCGCGGGCCCGCCACAAGGTCGGTGTACCGGTCCTGAAACTGTTCGCCCACAGCGAGGCGGAGCCCGCCTGAGGACGGTGCGAGAGGACGGGGCCCCGGCCGATGGCGGGGTCTCGGCCGATGGCCCGGCCCCGGCCCCGGCTCTTCGCACCGCACCGCACCGCACCGCGCCGGGCGGCCGGGCGGCGCGGCCCGGGCTCGGGGCTCCTCGCACCGCACCGCGCCGGGTGGCCGTGCCCGGCGGGCGGGCGGCCCCGACCGAGGCGCGGCGGCCGCCCGAGTCCGTGCCGTACCCGGTCGCCGCGGGGTCCGGTCGCGGCGGGTACGGGCCCGTGCCGCCCCCTGGTCCCGCGGCCGGGGGTCGGGCGGGGGCGGCGCGGCGCCCCGGCCGCGCCGCTGGCCCCGACACCGTCGGGTCGGGGGCCCGGGGGTGTCGTGGGGAGCCACTAGGCTGGGGACCTCCTGTACGTCGTCCCCCGGGGAGAACACTCATGGCACCCGCCATCCCTGCCGCCATGGAACGGCCGCACTTCATCGGCATCGGCGGTGCCGGAATGTCGGGCATCGCGAAGATCCTCGCCCAGCGCGGAGCGAAGGTCGCAGGCAGCGACGCGAAGGAGTCCGCGACCGCCGAGGCGCTCCGCGCACTCGGGGTCACGGTGCACATCGGGCACGCCGCCGCCCACCTCGCCGACGACGCCTCCGCCGTCGTCGTCTCCAGCGCCATCCGCGCCGACAACCCCGAGCTGGCCCGCGCCGCCGAGCTCGGCGTCCCCGTCGTCCACCGTTCGGACGCCCTCGCCTCCCTCATGGACGGCCTGCGCGCGATCGCCGTGGCCGGTACGCACGGCAAGACGACGACCACGTCCATGCTGGCCGTCGCACTCACCGAGCTCGGCCTCGACCCCTCGTACGCCATCGGCGGCGACCTCGCCGGACCGGGCACGAACGCCCGCCACGGCGCGGGCGAGGTCTTCGTCGCGGAGGCCGACGAGAGCGACCGCAGCTTCCAGAAGTACGACCCCGAGGTCGCGATCGTCCTCAACGTCGAGCTGGACCACCACGCGAACTACGCCTCCATGGACGAGATCTACGAGTCCTTCGAGGCCTTCACCGCCAAGATCCGCCCCGGCGGCACCCTCGTCGTCGGCGAGCACGCGGGCGCGCGCGAGCTGGCGCGCCGCGTCGCGGGCCGGCAGGACCTGAGGATCCTGACCGTCGGCGAGTCGGCGGACTCCGACGCCCGGATCCTCTCGATCACCCCCAAGGGCATGACCAGCGAGGTCGTCGTCGTCCTCGACGGCGCCGAGCACACCTTCACCGTCTCGGTCCCCGGACGCCACTACGCCCACAACGCCGCCGCGGCCCTCGCCGCCGGCTCCCGCGTGGGCATCGACCCGGCGGAGCTGGCCCAGGCCCTCACCGCGTACACCGGTGTCGGCCGCCGCCTCCAGCTCAAGGGCGAGGCGGCCGGTGTCCAGGTCATCGACTCGTACGCCCACCACCCCACCGAGATGACGGCCGACCTGGAGGCCATGCGCGGCGCCGCGGGGGCCGCCCGCCTCCTCGTGGTCTTCCAGCCCCACCTCTTCTCCCGCACGCAGGAGCTCGGCACGGAGATGGGCGACGCCCTGGCCCTCGCCGACGCCTCCGTGGTCCTCGACATCTACCCGGCCCGTGAGGACCCGATCCCCGGCATCACCAGCGAGCTGATCATCGACGCGGCGCGCGCGGCCGGCGCGGACGTGACGCCGGTCCACGACAAGGCCTCGGTGCCCGACGTCGTCGCGGGAATGGCCAGGCCCGGTGATCTCGTTCTGACGATGGGCGCGGGTGACGTCACGGACCTCGGTCCTCTGATCCTGGCCCGCCTTTCGAGCTGAGGAGCATGTGATGACGGCGTACGAGGTCGAGAAGCCGGACGAGCAGTGGCGCGCGGAGCTGACCCCGGCGGAGTACCAGGTGCTGCGGCAGGCGGGCACGGAACCCGCGTTCCGCGGTGAGTACACGGACACCAGGACCAAGGGTGTCTACTCCTGCCGGGCGTGCGGCGCCGAGCTCTTCACCTCGACCGAGAAGTTCGAGTCGCACTGCGGCTGGCCGTCCTTCTACGACCCGAAGGACAGCACGGCGGTCGAGCTGGTCGAGGACCGCTCGTACGGCATGGCCCGCACCGAGGTCCGCTGCTCGCGCTGCGGTTCGCACCTGGGCCATGTCTTCGAGGGCGAGGGCTACCCGACCCCGACGGACCAGCGGTACTGCATCAACAGCATCTCGCTGAAGCTGACGCCCGACGAGGGCTGAGCGCGCGCGGCCGGATAACCGGTGGAGGTCCCGGCGAGGCGGTGACAGGGTGTGACGCATGACGTCGCACCACGCAGAGCGGCTCCTGACGGAGCTGCACGCCTCGCTGGGACTGCGCAAGCGTCCGGAAGACGTGGCCCGGCTCGTGCTCGACCTGTTCACCGCCCAGGGAGTCGAGCTCGACCCGGTCACCGAGAACGCCCTCGGCAAGGCCGCCGAGAACTCACTGCGCAGCCTCTGGCACGGATACACCTCCATCCCTGTCTTCGCAGGGAATCCTGGCCTTTGGGCCGGGCGGGAATGTGATCCTTGGCCCGGAGGCGCGAAGTGCCGGAGTTCGCTGCGCCTCCGGGGTGACGGTCAGTCGGGCCGCTTCTGGTTCTCGATGTAGTCCTTGACGACCTGGAGCGGTGCGCCGCCGCAGGACCCGGCGAAGTAGGAGCCGGACCAGAACACCGAGCCCATGCCGATGCGGTTCATGCGGCCGGTGTACTCGGACCGCAGGTAGCGGGACGAGACGCCCTTGAGGCTGTTGACCAGCTTGGACAGGGCGACCTTCGGCGGGTAGTGCACCAGCAGATGCACGTGATCCTCCTCGCCGTTGAACTCGATCAGCTCGGCCTCGAAGTCGGCGCACACCTCCCGCATGATTTCTTCGCACCGCGTCAGCATGGCGTCATCGAACACGCCTCGCCGATATTTGGTGACGAAAACCAAATGGGCGTGAAGGTTGTAGACGACGTGGCGTCCACGGCGGACATCGGGGTTTGGTTCCCAACGTGGTGACATAGGCCAAGTGTAGTAGAGTGATCACAACGATCAGGAAGGGGGTGGGCCGGATGATCCGTGCGTACAAGTTCCTCATGCGGCCCACCGTGGGCCAGACGATTGCCCTCGGCGAGATGCTGCGCGATCACTGCTCGCTGTACAACGGCGCGTTGCAGGAACGGCGCGACGCCTACAGACACACGACGAAGACGAGCATCAAGTACGGGATGCAGTCCGCTCAGCTCAAGGAGATCCGGGCGTTCGACCCGGAACGTCAGGGACGCTGGTCGTTCTCATCGCAGCAGGCGACGCTGCGTCGTCTCGACAAGGCGTTCGCCGCGTTCTTCCGCCGGATCAGGTCCGGGGACACGCCCGGCTACCCGCGCTTCCGGGGAGTCAACTGGTTCGACACGGTCGACTTCCCGAAGGACGGCGACGGTTGCCGCTGGGACTCCACCCCGCACGACCCCGTCACCCGCGTCCGCTTCCAAGGTGTCGGGCACGTCAAGGTCAACCAGCACCGGCCCGTAGTCGGCAAGGTCAAAACCGTGTCGGTCAAGCGGGAGGGCCGCAAGTGGTACGTCGTGCTGACGGCCGAGCAGGCGCAGCCCGAACCGCTTCCGGCGACGGGGTCCGTGGTCGGCATCGACATGGGCATCGCCTCGTTCCTCACCACCTCGAACGGTGAGCACGTCGAGAACCCGCGCCACGCCAGGAAAGCCGCCGCCAAGCTCGAAGCCGCACAGCGCAAGCTCAGCCGATTCGGACGCGTGCGCCGGGACAAGCGGACCGCCAACCACAAGCGGGCCGTCCAACTCGTCGCCGACCTGCACCGCAAGGTCCGCCGCCAGCGGCTCGACCACGCCCACAAGACCGCGCTCGGCCTGGTCCGTGACCACGACCTGATAGCGCACGAAGACCTCAAGATCCGCAACATGGTCAAGACAGCCGCGCCCGACCCCGACAACGAGGGCGTCTTCCTGCTCAACGGGGCCGCCGCGAAGACGGGCCTGAACCGTTCGATCTCGGATGCCGGATGGGGGGTGTTCCTCACGATCCTGCACGCCAAGGCTGAAAGCGCCGGACGGGACGTGATCGCCGTGGACCCCCGCAACACCTCCCGGACCTGCCCCGAATGCGGGCACGTCAGCGCGGAGAACCGGCCCACACAGGAGAAGTTCCACTGCGTTGGATGCGGCCACCAGGCGCACGCCGACGTGATCGGAGCACTCAACGTTCTACGGGCCGGGCTGGTCCGTCGCGACGCCCAACCGGCATAACGAGAAGCCACCCCCTTCAGGGGTGGAGGAGTCACGGATAACCAGTACCGCCGTGGGCCCGCACCTGCCCATACTCGACACGTGTTCCTGACGATCAGCACCACCGGCACCCCCGAACGTCCCGCGACCGACCTGGGCTTTCTGCTGCACAAGCATCCCGACAACGCGCAGACGTTCTCGACCTCGCACGGCACGGCTCACGTCCTCTACCCCGAGGCGACCGCCGAGCGGTGCACGGCCGCGCTCCTGCTCGAAGTGGACCCCATCGCCCTGGTGCGGCGCGGCAGGGGCAAGGGTAGGGGCGGCGCCCCCGACTCGGCGCTCGCGCAGTACGTGAACGACCGGCCGTACGCCGCGTCCTCGCTGCTCGCCGTCGCACTCGCCACCGTCTTCAAGAGCGCCCTGCGCGGCGCCTGCAAGGCGATGCCCGAGCGCGCCGCCGCGCCCCTGCCGCTGCGCATCGAGGTCCCGGCGCTGCCGGCGCGCGGCGGTGCCGAACTGGTCCGCAAGCTGTTCGGGCCGCTGGGCTGGGACTCGGTCGACGCGGAGCCGGTGGCTCTGGACACCTCGTTCCCGGAGTGGGGCGACTCGCGCTACGTACGGCTCGTCCTCACGGGAGAGCTGCGGCTCGCCGACGCCCTCAACCAGCTGTACGTCCTGCTGCCCGTCCTCGACGACGCAAAGCACTACTGGGTCGCGCCCGACGAGGTCGACAAGCTGCTGCGCGCCGGTGACGGGTGGCTCGCCGAGCACCCCGAGCAGAAGCTCATCACCAGCCGCTACCTCTCGCGCCGCTGGGGCCTGACCCGCGATGCCATGGAGCGCCTGGAGCTGGTGCGCCTCGCCGAGTCCGACGGGCTGGAGGTGGAAGAGCTCGACAACGCGGTCGAAGCGGACGAGACGACGGACACCCCGGAGAAGCCGGTGCCGCTCGCAGAGCAGCGTCGCGAGGCGATCCTCGCCGCCCTGCGCGCCGCCGACGCGAGCCGTGTGCTCGATCTCGGCTGCGGACAGGGCCAGTTGGTGCAGGCGCTGCTCAAGGACGTGCGCTTCACCGACATCGTGGGCGTCGACGTCTCCGTCCGGGCCCTGACCATCGCAGGGCGGCGGCTGCGCCTGGAGCGGCTCGGTGAGCGCCAGGCGGGCCGTGTGAAGCTGATCCAGGGCTCGCTCGCCTACACCGACAAGCGCCTGACCGGGTACGACGCGGCGGTCCTGAGCGAGGTCATCGAGCACCTCGACCTGCCGCGGCTGCCCGCGCTCGAATACGCCGTGTTCGGCTCGGCGCGCCCCAGGACGGTCCTCGTGACCACGCCGAACGTCGAGTACAACGTCCGCTGGG
>NZ_JBHUYJ010000114.1:0-25490 GCF_042668715.1 Streptomyces sp. NPDC057271 | reverse complement strand
CACGCCGGGCCTCGGGCTCACGCCGGGCCTCGGGCTCACGCCGGGTCTCCGGCCGGCCCTCGCTCACGCCAGGCCGAGGGCGAAGGCGGCGAAGCCGGTCGCGAGGAGGCCTGCCGCTGTGCGGCGGGCGGGGCCGGTGCGGGTCCAGGGGGCTTCGAAGCGGCGGGCGAACCGCCCGATCAGGACCAGCAGCCCGGCGAAGAGCGGCATCCAGGCGAGCCGGGCGAGGATCCAGCCGACCGAGTCCGGCGCGCCGACCAGGCCCGGGACCTCACCCCCGTACGACACCGGGATCGCGGCGGCGAGCATCGCCGTCTGGTGCCAGCACAGGATCGTCATCGCGGACAGGTTGACGACCACGACCGGCGCCCACAGCGCGGGCCGCCGCAGCAGCTTCCCGAACCGCTCGCGGAGCAGGATCGCCGCGCCGCTCTGCGCGGCCGCGAGGGCGAGGACGAGCAGCGACGGCGGGTGGGAGTTGGTGCGGACCTCTCCGGGCACGCCGACCATCGAGGCCGGGTAGCCGAAGGAGAGGAGCAGCGCGGCGAACAGCGCCGCGCCGCCGAGCAGCAGGCCCCAGGCGTGCCGCCGGGTGACCCGGCCCTCGCCCCAGGAGACACCGAGCTGGTAGGCGAAGAGCCAGCCGGGAAGGATGTTCAGGACGCCGACCCAGGACGGCATCGCGTCGGCGTACGGGCCGTAGCGCAGGAAGTCGACGACGGCGACCGACCCGAGCAGCGGCGCCGCCGCCCACACGCCCGCCCGTCGGGCGGCGCGCACACACAGCGGGGTGAGGGCGGTGACGACGGTGTACACCCCGACGAACCACAGCGGTTGGATCACCAGCGTGGACGCCGTCCGCAGCGTGCCGACCGGCACTCCGAGTCCGTGATGGAGCAGCGGCAGCAGGACCGCCCAGACGGCGGTGACGCCGAGGACGGGCCGGCCGAGTCGGGCGAGGCGGCCCTTGAGCCAGCCGGCGGTGGAACCCGTGTGGCGACGGTAGGACAGGACGGAGGCGTAGCCGCCGACGAGGAAGAAGATCCCCAGCATCTGCAGGACCCAGCTGACGGGGGCGAGTCCGCCGAAGGTGCCGAGCGGGCTGGCGTTGTGGATCGCGCCGTCGGAGGAGAGCGTGAACCCGCCGAGCAGCCAGTGGCCGGTCGGCACGGCGAGGAGGGCGAGGGCGCGCAGGCCGTCGATCGCGCGGTCGCGACGGGCGGGGGTACGGGCCTCGATGCGTTCGACGAGCGCGTTCATCGGACATCCCCCTGGGCGATGGCGGCGAAGGTACGGAGGGACTGCGTGCCGGGCGCGAAGTAGCCGTCGTGGCCACGGGCGTCCTCGGCGGGGACGCGGCGCGCGCCGAACGCGGCGTCGGTGGGGTCCTCGCCGTGCCCGAGGCCCGCGAACGAGACGTTCGGGACCTTGTCGATCCAGTCCGAGGGGTCCTTGGCGGCCCAGACGCGGGCGGAGGTGCCCAGCTCGCCGACGTTCTCGGCGCGCATGCCGGGGGAGCCGAAGACGACGAGGTCCTTGGCCTTGAGGCCGTGGGCGGCGAGGCCGCAGACGACGGAGCCGTAGCTGTGGCAGAAGAGAGAGGGGGCGGGCGCTCCGACGGCGGCCAGGCCGTCGGTCAGCCGGGTCAGCCGCTCGGCCCCGGCCTCGGCGAGGTCGCCGGTCGCGGCGTCCACGCCGACGCCGACGGGGGTGGTGTAGCCGGCCCAGGCGATGACGGTGGTACGGCTGTCGGTGGCGCGGCGCAGGGCCTCGGCCATGTCGGTGAGGGGCCGGAGGTTACCGGCGTCGATGTCGGAGCCGGGAACGACGACGGCGACATGCTCGGCGGTGGAGAGGTCGCCGGAGACGAGGGCGATCTGGCCGCGTCCGCGCGGGTCGACGGCGAGGACCTGCCGACCGGCGTACGAGGCGCCGAGGGTAAGGGCGTTGGCCTCGTACCGCAGCTCGGGCGGAACGCCGTCGAGGTTGCCGACGACGGAGGGATGGGCGCGGAGCAGCTCCTGCTGCCGGGCCGGGCTCATGTCGCGGAAGAACGCGGCGATTTCGGAGGGGCCGGTCCGCCCGGGGTCGGGCAGCCCGTCGGCGATCCAGGCCTCCGCCCCGACGGGCGGTCCGGTCACGGCCCGCTGCGCGCTCCCGGACGCCCACCCGGCGGTCCCGGCGACGACGGTGACGGCGAGCGCGGAGGCGACCAGGGTCCTGGTGTAACGGCGCATGCGGCGCCCTCCCTCTCTTCATGTCTCGTTGCGATGGCGAGAGGAAGGTAGGAAGCGGACGCCTGACACGACGTCACACCGGAGAGCCAAGTCGGGCCTGATACCGGGGTAGGGGTAGGAGGAGGCGACAACCCCCGCAGGGGGGTGGGGTTCTCCCCCTTCCGCCGCCGGATGCGTCTCCAGACGATCCAGGTCTAGCCGAAACTCCGGTCCGGAACGAGTCCTCATGCTGTGGGAAACCGTTGGCGACACCGGCACGGCGGATGACAGGGTGCAGTGCATGACGCCGCAGTATCAGATCCGCGCCGACCACGATGCCCGTACCATCGTGGTTTACCAGGCGTACTCGTCGGCGATCGCTGACGCCGCACTGCGGGCGGGGCGCTTCGTCACGCCGTTCTCGTTCCAGCGGATGACGTGGATCAAGCCCTCGTTTCTGTGGCTGATGCACCGCAGCAACTGGGCCCGCAAGCCGGGGCAGGAGCGCGTCCTCGCGGTGCGGATGACACGTGAAGGCTGGGAGCAGGCTCTGTCCCAGGCCGTGCGGACGACCGCGGATCCGAATGCAGTGGCTCAAGCCGCCGTGCACCTTCAGTGGGACCCCGAGCGCTCGGTGCGTGGAGCGGCTCTGAACCACTACAGCATCCAGGTCGGCATCGGCCGCCACCTGATCCGCACGTTCGCCGAAGACTGGGTGGTCAGCCTCACCGACCTCACCCCGCAGGTCCACAAGGCCGCGACCCTTGTCCGAAACGGACGCGCCGCCCAGGCTCGGCGACTTCTGCCGGCAGAGCACGTCTACCCGATGAGCCGGAGCATGGAAGAGTACCTTTCGCCGATGTAGGTCACGGCCGAGCAGGCAGCTCTATCCCTGGAGTACTAGCCGGCGGCGTCGCCCGGGGTGACCAGACCCGACTCGTACGCGAAGATGACCGCCTGCGCCCTGTCCCGCAGGTCCAGCTTCGCCAGGACCCGGCCGATGTGCGTCTTCACCGTCTGCTCCGCGAGCACCAGACGGTCCGCGATCTCCTGGTTCGACAGGCCCCGTGCGATCAGCTCCAGGACCTCCGTCTCACGCGGTGTCAGGCCGTTCAGCCGCAGCGCCGCCCGGTCCGCCCGCGGCGCCCGCCGGGACGCCGCGAAGTCGGCGATCAGCCGCCGCGTCACCGAGGGCGCCAGCAGCGCCTCGCCCGCCGCCACCACCCGTACCGCCGCGATGAGATCCGCCGGCGGCGCGTCCTTCAGCAGGAAGCCCGACGCGCCCGCCCGCAGAGCCTCGTACACGTAGTCGTCCACGTCGAACGTGGTCAGCATCAGCACCTTCGGACGGTGCACCACCCCCACGGGCGGATCCAGGATCTCCCGGGCAGCCGCCAGCCCGTCCATCTCCGGCATCCGTACGTCCATCAGCACCACGTCCGGGTGCGTCGCACGCGCGACGTCCACCCCCTGCCGCCCGTCCGGCGCCTCGCCCACCACGTCGATGTCGGCCTGCGCCGACAACAGCGCGGCGAACCCCGCCCGCACCATGGCCTGGTCGTCGACGATGATCACGCGGATGGGGGTCACGGAAGTCCGTCCTTCGTGCGCAGCGGGAGCCTGGCCGCGACCCGGAAGCCGCCGTCCGGCAGCGGCCCGGTGTCCAGCGTGCCGCCGGTCAACCGTACGCGTTCCCGCATGCCGACCAGTCCGTGACCCGTCCCGTCCCCGCCCTCCAGCGGCGAAGTGGGCCTGGGCGGAGCCCCGTTGACGACCACCACGACGAGCGCGCCGTCCTCGGACCGTACCGACACGCGGGTCTTTGCGCCCGGCGCGTGCCGGACCACGTTCGCGAGCGCCTCCTGCACGATCCGGTACGCCGACAGATCCACCGCCTGCGGTACGTCGCCGCGGTCCTGGAGGTCTGCCGCCATGGACAGTTCCGCCGGCACCCCCGCCCGCACCGTCGCCTCGATCAGCTGCTGCACCCGGTCCAGGCCCGGCTGAGGGGCCCGTTCGCCCTCCGTACCGTCGCTGCGCAGCACCACGAGCAGCCGCCGCATCTCGGTGAGCGACTCCCGCGCGCTCGCCGCGATCGAGGTGAACTCCTCGCGCGCCGCGTCCGGCAGATCCGGGATCCGGTACGGCGCCGAGTCCGCCTGCACGGTGATCACGGACATGTGGTGGGCGACGACGTCGTGCAGTTCGCGCGCGATCCGGGCCCGCTCCTCCAGGAGCGTCGTACGCGCCCGCTCCTCCTGCGTGCGCCGCTCGGCGTCCCCGCGCTCCCGCAGCGTCGCCGTGATGAGCAGGACGACCCCGCTCAGGACGAAGAGCAGGATGTGGACGCCGTAGTCGTGCTTCGGCCGGACCGCCGTCAGCACGAACCCGGCCGCCCCGGTCACCAGCCACACACCGAGCAGGGCCTTGCGGGACTCGCGGAGCCCGAGGGCGAGCATCAGGGCGAGGTAGCCGACGACGACCATCGGCGTCCACGGCCAGGACCGTGCGTCCAGACCGTCCGCGCCGAGCAGCACGACCGCCCCGAGGACGTCGGCGACGCCGATGATCCACCAGGCCTGGAGGGGACGGGTGACGGCGAGCAGCAACGGCGCGGTCTGCGCGGTGGCGAGAGCACCCGCGACGGCGCCGTTCACGTCGTAGTCCTGCATGAGGACGGTGATGGTGACGGGGAGCAGCGAACAGACGAAGCCGAACGCGACGGCGTACGGGAGCATCCTCAGCCACCGGTTGCGCACATCGGCGAAGAGGGGTGCGCCCGGCTCGGTCGGGGTCGCGAGGGCGACCCCGAAGGACCGCAGCGCCGCGCGCGCGGGCGCGAGCCGCGAGGCGAGGGAGGGGGAGGGGGGTGTCTTCTTCATGGCCCGCCCAGGTTAGGCAGGCGCCCCCGCGCCGGACGTCATACCGAGGGTCCGGTCCCGGGGTGATACCCGGGTATCACCCGAGGCCGTACGTCCGTCGGCCACCGTCGCCTCACAGCTCCGCCAGCAGCTCCGCCTTCTTCACCGTGAACTCCTCGTCGGTCACCAGCCCCGCCCGGTGCAGCTCCCCCAGGTGCCGGATCCGTTCCGCGACGCCCGCCGGGTCGCGGGACTCCGACGGTGGCAGCGCGTCCGCGGGCACGGTCGCCGCCGAGCGTCCCGCGCCTCGGATCGCCGCCAGGACCGCCGCGGCGAACGGCAGGGACTCGTGGACCGGGCCGTAGCCGAGACCGAAGACCACGGCCGCCGGGTCGTGGTCCGCCTGCGCCGACCGGGGCTCCCCGGACCGGGGCAGCAGCCGCAGGTACCCGTCGAAGACGTCCGGCGAGCGCCACTCGACCCCGCTGAGCTCCCGTACCGAGAACGTCTGGTCGCCGGCCTTCCACTTCTCGGAGGACGCGCCCGTCCAGAACCAGCGGAACGTGACCTTCGACGCGCCGTCGAAGCTCGCCTTCCCGTCGTACGCCTTGAAGGACTGCGGCCCCTGGGGCGCCGCCACCAGAAAGCCGTCGGTCGGCTCGTCCGAGGCGGCCGGCAGGCCCTGCGAGCCACCCGGCGTGCCGTCCGGCACGGCGGTGGACGCGCCGTGCGTCGAGCCGTCCGTCAACTCGTCCAGCGAGCCGCTCGGCGAGAAGTGGGTCCCGCCGCCCGCCGGACCCGCCCGACCGGGCAGCACGAGCCGTTCCCGCAGCTCGTCGCGGTAGTACTCGGCCAGCGTCTCCCGTTCCGCCGGCAGCACCAGCCGGTACGGGTCGTACCCCTCCTTCAGCTGTCCCCCGGCCGCCTCCATCAGCGGATCGGCGCCCCGTCTCGGCACCGCGTGCAGCACGACCGTGCCCCGCTTGCCCGGGACGAGCGTCACCGACGCCAACGCCTCGTGCGGGATACGTCGTTCGCCCAGCGCCTGGAAGAGTTTCGGTGTGCGGATCCCCCGTTCGAAGCGGATGACGAGGGCGTCGCTCTCGAACTCCCAGGTGGCATGAATTCCGGCCAGCACATCACCCATGTGCCTCATCGTAGGCGGCGTCCGCCCGTGCGTCGCCCCTGCGCCAGGGGTCGAAACGCCTTGCTCTACGCGCGTCAGACCCCTTCCGCACCGGAAATTCCCCTGCGGCAAGCGCTGTTGGCGCTCGCACACATCAGGTTCCCGTACGAACCGACGCCTATGGCCGCGAAGTTGTCCAGGCTTCCGGTGCCCGGCTCGAAATAGCCGGTGTGGCCCTTCGCGCCCTCCGCCGAGAGCAGCCGCGCACCGAACTCAGGCTCCACCGGGTCCGCCCCGTGCCCGACCCCGCCCACCGCGAGATGCGGCACGTCCGCGATCCAGTCGTCCGCGTCGCGCATCGCCCAGATCCGGGCCCGGGTCGACAGTTCGGCAGCGCTCTGCACCCGCATGCCGGGGCTCCCGGCCACGACGACGTCCGTCACCCGGGAGGGCAGGCCGTGCGCGGCGACCCCGCAGAGCACGGAGCCGTAACTGTGGCAGAACAGGCTGACGCGCGAGTCGCCGGGCAGAGCGCTCGTCATGCCGACGAGCCGTACCGCACCCGCCGAGGCGAGGCGCCCCGTCGCGGCGTCGATGCCGACCCCGACGGGCGCGGTGTAGTCGGCCCAGGCGATGACCGCGGTACGGCTCCGGGGCGCTGCCCGCCGCTCGGCGGCATACAGCGACTGCGCCATCCCGACGGGTGCCGAGTACTTGCGGTTGGTCTTCTGGAAGGTGAGCAGATTGGTGTCGACGCCCGGCACGATCACCGAGACCCGGTCGGCCCGGTCCAGATCGCCGAGCACTTCGGCCATGCGGCCGCCGCCGGTCGGGTCGAAGGCGAGGATCTGCCGGCCCGCCCGCATCAGCGAGGAGAAACGGTGCGCCCGGCGCACGGCCTCACGCCGGCCGTCGGCGGTGAGCTTGGCGTGTTCGATCCTGTGCCGCTCGGATACGAGGGCGCGGTCGAGGGAGATCCGGTTGGCGCGGTAGCGGAGCGTGACCGGAGCGCCGTCGAGGTTGCCGACGACGAGCGGGTGCGCGTCCGCGAGGAAGGCGCCCTGTGCCGGTCCGACCGAGGCGAAGAACGCGGCGATCGTACGGGCGGGGGCGGACGGGTCGGGCAGCGCCCGGTGGCCGATCCTGCCGTGCGCCCAGGACGCCAGCGCGGCCTCGCGGGACTCCCCCGGCCCGCGCTGATGGCTGATCGTCGTCCAGCCGGTGGTCGCGAGGAGCACGAACACGACGGCCAGCGCGAGCAGCAGGCGCCAGAGGGAGAGCGTGGGGGAGGAGTCGAAGGAAGTCACTGCGCCACACCCTAGGAGACGGGCGAGGGGGGCCGGGGCGGCAGGTGACGTGGATCACGAGGAGCGGTGGCCTCCGGTCACGGTCCGTGCGCGCGGGCGTACGCCACGGGTTCAGGCCCCCTCGGCCACCCCGTATGCCCGGCCCGTGCGACCGCCTGTACCAGCCACCCCGTATGCCCGGCCCGTGTGACCGCCTGTACCGCCAACCCGTACCGCTACCCCGTATGCCCGGCCCGTGCGACCGCCCGTACCGTCAACCCGTACGACCGGCCCCTACGGCGGTCACCCGTACGAGACCTTCCGTTCGGAACGCCCCTCACACGCCTGCATGCCTATACGCCGTCAGCTCCGCCAGTCCCGGGCCAGCGCGGGCGCCAGGTGGTCGAGGTGGTCCTCCGTCAGGGCGCGGATGCCCTCCAGGCTCAGGTCGGTGCCCCGGCCCCAGAGCTGGCCCGTCACGCGCATCACACCGCTGAACGCCGCGACCACGATGCGCGGGCGGGGGTCCTCGTCCACGTCGACGCCCTCGCGCTCGGCGACGACCCGGGCGATGGTGTCCTCCATCTCGGTCGTGCGCCGCAGATGCGCGGCGAGCAGCGCCGGCGTCGACTCGATCATCTGAAAGGTCTTCAGGTACATGTCGACGGGCACGACCTCCATGATCGCCTCGCCGATGGTGTCCCAGGAGGCGAGCACGGCGTTGCGCATCGCGTCGAGCGGGCCCTCCTCCGAGGGGCGCTCCACCAGTGCCTGGACGAAGCGCTCCTCGACCATCTGCTGCACGGCGAAGGCCACCTCCTCCTTGGAGGCGAAGTAGCGGAAGAACGTGCGCTGGGAGACCTCGACCGCGTCGGCGATCTCGTCCACGGTGGTCTGCTCGTACCCCCGCGTCGTGAACAGCTCCAGGGCCACCCGGAGGAGCGCGTTCCGTGTGCGCTGCTTCTTTCGTTCCCGTAGACCGGAAACCGTCACCGTATGGCCCTCTTTCCGCCACTCTCCGACGCTTCGTGCTGCTCAGCGTACCTGTGAGACAAGTGACAGTTACCGGCGTGTGAATTGCTTTGTCAATTGTCAGTCACTGACATTAGCCTCCCTCGCATGACTAGTCAGACCACCGTGGAAAAGGCCCCGCAGGGCCAGGGGGGCGACCGGGACCCCGTTCCGGCTCCGTCGAAAGGCCTGCGAGGCCACCCCTGGCTGACCCTGTTCGCAGTCGCCGCCGGCGTGATGATGGTCGCGCTCGACGGCACGATCGTCGCGATAGCCAACCCCGCCATCCAGGCCGACCTCGGCGCCACCCTCGACCAGCTCCAGTGGATCACCAACGGCTACCTGCTCGCGCTGGCCATCGCGCTGATCACGGCCGGCAAGCTCGGTGACCGCTTCGGCCACCGCCAGACCTTCCTCATCGGCATCGCGGGCTTCGCCGCCGCCTCCGCAGCGATCGGCCTCTCGGACTCGATCGGGCTCGTGATCGCCTTCCGTGTCCTCCAGGGCCTCTTCGGCGCCCTGCTGATGCCGGCCGCGCTCGGTCTGCTGCGCGCCACCTTCCCCGCCGAGAAGCTGAACATGGCCATCGGCATCTGGGGCATGGTCATCGGTGCCTCCACGGCCGGCGGCCCGATCCTCGGCGGCTTCCTCGTCGAGCACGTCAGCTGGCAGTCCGTCTTCTTCATCAACGTGCCGGTCGGTGTCCTCGCCCTCGTGCTCGGCCTGGTGATCCTCAAGGACCACCGTGCCGAGAACGCCCCGCGCTCGTTCGACATCCTCGGCATCCTGCTGCTCTCCGGCGCCATGGGCTCCCTCGTCTGGGGCCTCATCAACGCCGGTGCCAAGTGGGGCTGGGCGAGCGGCAACACCGTCGGCTGCCTGGCCGCCGCGGTCCTGCTCTTCGTCCTCTTCGGCTTGTGGCAGACGAAGGTCAAGGAGCCGCTCATCCCGCTGGGCATGTTCCGCTCCGTCCCGCTCACGGCGGGCGTGGTGCTGATGGTCCTGATGGCCTTCGCCTTCATGGGCGGCCTGTTCTTCGTGACGTTCTACCTCCAGGGCGTCAAGGGCCTCAGCCCGATCGACAGCGGTCTGCACCTGCTGCCGCTTACGGCGATGATGATCGTCTCGTCGCCGCTGGCCGGCGCGCTGATCACCAAGTTCGGCCCGCGCATCCCGCTGGTGGGCGGCATGGTCTGCACCGCCGTCGCGATGTTCGGCATGATGTCCCTCTCCTCGGAGACCGGCACCTTCACGATGTCGCTCTGGTTCGCGCTGCTCGGCCTGGGCCTCGCCCCGGTCATGGTCGGTGCCACCGAGGTCATCGTCGGCAACGCCCCGCTGGAGCTCTCCGGTGTCGCGGGCGGTCTGCAGCAGGCCGCGATGCAGGTCGGCGGCGCGCTCGGTACGGCCGTGCTCGGTGCGGTCATGTCTTCCAAGGTCTCCAGCGCCTTCGGCGACAACTGGACGGCCGCCGGGATTCCGGGCGAGCCCGCCCCCGGGCTCGAGGAGGCCGCCGAGTTCGGCATGGTCCCGCCGCAGCTGGCCCAGGCGCCCGACATGACCCCGGACATGCTCGGCAGGATCGGGGGTGTCATCCACGACACGTTCCTGGACGGCATGGGCCTGGCCTTCACCGTCGCCGGTGTCGTCGCGGTCGTCGCGGCCCTGGTCGCCATGCTGACCAAGCGCGGCGAGAACGCGGAGGCGGGTGCGGGCGCCGCCCACATCTGACGTACCTCCCGGGGAGGCCCGAGCCCCGCCGGACCGCTTGCGCGGCCCGGCGGGGCTTTCTCCTGTTCGCCCTCCATCACCCGTCCGGGTGAATCGAGCCTTGGCCTCTTCCCAACGGGCAGTGACATCGGCCAGAGTTCTGATTACAGAGAGTGACTAACGGGGGTTGATCCACATGTACGCGATGAACGCGAAGCCCGCGGTGAACGCGGCGAACGCGAAGCGCACGGCGAACGCGAAGCGCACGGCGAACGCGAAGCGCACGATGAACGCGATGAACGCGATGAACGCGAAGCGCACGATGCACGCGGTGAACGCGGTGAACGCGATGCGCGCAAAGGACGCGCAGCCGAGGCGCCTGCGCCTGGCCGTCCTGGCGGCCGCAGCCGCTCTGATCACCGCCGCCCTGCCGGCGGCCTGGTCGGCCGCCGCCGTGCCGGCTGCCCTGCCCGCCGCCGCACCGCCGGGCACCAGGCTCGGCGCCTGTGGGCCAGGGCAGCTGTGTCTGTGGCCCAGGGCGGACTTCAAGGGCTCGGCATGGAAGCACGAGCTGGCCGGCACCGACATCGAGAGCTGCGTCGCGCTGCCGCCGGGCGCGAGCGCCCAGGCCCTGGCGAACAGGACCGGGCGGCCGGTCACGACGTACCAGTCCGCGGAGTGTGCGGAGACGGGGGAGTTCGAGACCTATCCGGGGCGCGGGACCTGGGTGCCCCAGAGTCCGTACGAGGTCAGAGCCTTCAAGCTCTGGGAGCGGTAACCGTGCCCTGCGGCGGCACCGGGTCGCCCGACGCGAGGGGGGCCGGGGCCGGGGGCGCGAGCCGGGACACCTCGGCGCGCAGTTCCTGGACCTCCCGGGTCAGGGCCTCGAGCAGCTCGGTCCGGCGGCGCTCCGCGGCGTCGTCCCGGTCGAAGCGGGAGATGAACCAGGCGGCGATGTTGGCGGTCACCACACCGAGCAGGGCGATGCCCGAGAGCATCAGGCCCACCGCGAGGACGCGGCCGAGTCCCGTGGTCGGGGAGTGATCGCCGTACCCCACGGTCGTCATCGTCGTGAACGACCACCAGACCGCGTCGCCGAGCGACTTGATGTTGCCGTTCGGGGCGTTCCGCTCCACATGGAGCACGGCGAGCGAGCCGAACATCATCAGTCCGACCACCGCGCCCGCCACATAGGTGGTGAGCGTGATCTGCGGGGCCATCCGGGCCCGCCGGCCCACGAGGAGGAGTGTCGAGAGGAGACGTAGCAGCCGTAGCGGCTGCACGAGCGGGAGCAGGACGGCGAGCAGATCCAGCGGATGGCCGCGCACGAACTGCCACTTCGCCGGGGACAGCGCGAGCCGGACGGCGTAGTCGACCGCGAAGACACCCCACACCACCCATTCCACGACCAGACACAGCTCATGGATCCAGCGGTCGGCATCCGGTGTCACGATCGGTATGGCGTAGGCGACGCCGAACGCCACTGCCAGGACCAGCAGTGGCGTCTGGGTGCGCTTCTCCCAGCGTTCCATCATGCCGGGAATCGTATGGGGGATGCGGAGGGGCGTCGTCCCCCGCACCCGCACCACACGTCTGCGCCGTTACGCGTCTCCACCGGCAGGGCCGGGGTCGGCGGCCGCGACGTCGAGCAGCTGGTAGCGGTCCACGGCCTGCTTCAGCGCCGACCGGTCGACCTTGCCCTCGCGGGCGAGCTCGGTGAGGACCGCGAGCACGATCGACTCGGCGTCGATGTTGAAGTAGCGGCGGGCGGCGCCCCGCGTGTCGGCGAAGCCGAAGCCGTCCGCGCCGAGCGAGGTGTAGGTGCCCGGCACCCAGCGGGAGATCTGGTCCGGAACCGCGCGCATCCAGTCGGAGACGGCTACGAACGGGCCCTGCGCGGATGACAGCTTGCGCGTCACGTACGGGACGCGCTGCTCCTCCTCGGGGTGGAGCAGGTTGTGCCGGTCGACCTCGACGGCCTCGCGGCGCAGCTCGTTCCAGGACGTCGCCGACCAGACGTCGGCCCGGACGTTCCACTCCTCGGCGAGGATCCGCTGCGCCTCCACCGCCCACGGCACGGCGACACCGGAGGCCATGATCTGCGCGGGGATCGCTCCGGCCTCGCCCGTCCTGTAGCGGTAGATGCCCTTGAGGATGCCCTCGGCGTCCACGTTCTCGGGCTCGGCCGGGTGCTGGATCGGCTCGTTGTAGACGGTCAGGTAGTAGAAGACGTCCTCGGCGTCGGGGCCGTACATCCTCTTCAGACCGTCCTGGACGATGTGCGCGATCTCGAAACCGAAGGCCGGGTCGTACGCGACACAGCCGGGGTTCGTCGAGGCGAGCAGGTGCGAGTGGCCGTCCGCGTGCTGGAGGCCCTCACCGGTCAGCGTCGTGCGGCCGGCGGTGGCGCCGAGCACGAAGCCGCGCGCCAGCTGGTCGGCCATCTGCCAGAACTGGTCGCCGGTCCGCTGGAAACCGAACATCGAGTAGAAGACGTAGACCGGGATGAGCGGTTCGCCGTGCGTGGCGTACGCCGAACCGGCCGCGATCAGCGAAGCGGTGCAGCCGGCCTCGGAGATGCCGTCGTGCAGCATCTGACCGGTCGGGGACTCCTTGTACGCGAGCAGGAGTTCGCGGTCCACGGCCTCGTACTGCTGGCCCAGCGGGTTGTAGATCTTGGCGCTCGGGAAGAACGAGTCCATGCCGAACGTGCGGTACTCGTCGGGGGCGATCAGCACGAACCGCTTGCCGATCTCCTTGTCCCGCATGAGGTCCTTGAGCAGCCGGACGAAGGCCATCGTGGTGGCGATCGACTGCTGGCCGGAGCCCTTCTTCACCGGGGCGTAGGTCTTGTCCTCGGGGAGGACCAGCGGCTTCGACCGCACGACACGCGTCGGGACGTACCCGCCGAGCGCCTTGCGGCGGTCGTGCATGTACTGGATCTCCTCGGAGTCCCGGCCCGGGTGGTAGTACGGCGGCAGGCCGCTCTCCAGCTGCCCGTCCGTGATCGGGATGTGCAGGCGGTCGCGGAAGCGCTTGAGGTCGTCGACCGTCAGCTTCTTCATCTGGTGGGTCGCGTTGCGGCCCTCGAAGTTCGGGCCGAGCGTCCAGCCCTTGACGGTCTGCGCGAGCACCACGGTCGGCTGGCCCTTGTGGGCCTTGGCCGCCGCGAAGGCCGCGAAGATCTTCTTGTGGTCGTGACCGCCACGGCCCAGGTGCAGGATCTGGTGGTCCGACATGCCCTCGACCATCGAGCGCAGCCGCTGGTCGTCGCCGAAGAAGTGGTCACGGATGTACGCGCCGGTCTCCGTGGCGTACGTCTGGAACTGGCCGTCGGGCGTGGTGTTCAGCTTGTTGACCAGGATGCCGTCGCGGTCCTGGGCGAGCAGCGGGTCCCAGGAACGGTCCCAGATGAGCTTGATCACGTTCCAGCCGGCGCCGCGGAACTGCGACTCCAGCTCCTGGATGATCTTGCCGTTGCCGCGCACCGGGCCGTCGAGGCGCTGGAGGTTGCAGTTGACGACGAAGGTCAGGTTGTCCAGGCCCTCACGGGCGGCGATGGAGAGCTGGCCGAGCGACTCCGGCTCGTCCATCTCGCCGTCGCCGAGGAACGCCCAGACGTGCGACTTGGAGGTGTCGGCGATGCCGCGCGCCTCCATGTAGCGGTTCATCCGGGCCTGGTAGATCGCGCCGAGCGGGCCGAGACCCATCGACACGGTCGGGAACTCCCAGAAGTCCGGCATCAGCCGCGGGTGCGGGTACGAGGACAGCCCGTTCGGGAACTTGGACTTCTCCTGGCGGAACGCGTCCAGCTGGGTCTCGGACAGCCGGTCGAGCAGAAAGGCGCGCGCGTAGATTCCGGGCGAGGCATGGCCCTGGAAGAAGATCTGGTCGCCGCCGTCGCCCTCGTCCTTGCCGCGGAAGAAGTGGTTGAAGCCGACGTCGTACAGCGAGGCGGAGGAGGCGAAGGTGGCGATGTGGCCGCCGACCCCGATGCCCGGGCGCTGCGCACGCGAGACCATCACGGCCGCGTTCCAGCGGGTCGCGTTGAGGACCTTGCGCTCGATCTCCTCGTTGCCGGGGAAGAACGGCTCGTCCCTGGTCGCGATCGTGTTCACGTAGTCCGTGCTGCGCATCTCGGGCACCGCGACACGCTTCTCGCGGGCGCGCTCGATCAGGCGGAGCATCAGGTAGCGGGCCCGCTCGCGCCCCCGCTCGTCGACCGCCGCGTCGAGGGAGTCGAGCCATTCCTGGGTCTCTTCGGGATCAAAATCCGGGACCTGGCTGGGAAGGCCGCCAATGATGATCGGGTTGCGATCGGATCCGGAAGCCACGCTGTTCCTTCGCTGTTCGGTGGAGCCCACGGAGGCCGGGACGCCGGCCGGGATGTCCATCGTGTACCCCGTCGGTGTCAAACGTCATCTCTACCGAGGGGTAACCCCCGCTGGGCGCCTGGTCGGGTCAAATCGCAACCTTACGCCCAACCCGCGCATGCGTTTCGTCAGTACGTTCGGCAGACTGAAGCCGCGGAACCCCGCAAAGCAGGACCAAGCGTGTGCCGATCGTCACGGAGTGGAGTGGAAGCGGCCCGGGAGATGCGGCGAGACGGCCGCAAACGTCACCGTTTCGGCGGTCTCGGCGGCCGGGTACTTGCGCGATCCGCCCAGCCCGTGTGGACTACGGCCAGCGCCGCGCGTACGCGCGTGGCCGAAGCACTTTCCGATACATGATCAGGAGGCAAGCCGTGAGCGCGACCGCGGACCACGCGGAGGAGCGGACCAACCCGGCAGCGAGGCTGGGGTTCGAGCCCGGACAGGTGGTCCAGGAGATCGGTTACGACGACGACGTCGATTTCGATCTCCGCGAAGGCATCGAGTCCATCATCGGGTCGGACCTTGTGGACGAGGACTACGACGACGTCGCCGACGCCGTCGTGCTCTGGTTCCGCGACGAGGACGGAGATCTGACGGACTCCCTGGTCGATGCCATTGGCCTGCTGGAGGACGGCGGGGTCGTTTGGCTGCTGACGCCCAAGACGGGCCGAGACGGCTACGTCGAGCCGAGCGACATCAGTGACGCCGCGCAGACCGCCGGCCTCTCCCAGACCAAGAGCATCAGCGTGGCCAAGGACTGGGCGGGCAGCCGCCTGGTCGCTCCCAAGCGCTGATCCCCCAAGCAGCAGGAGCCCCCACCGGACCCGTCCGGTGGGGGCTCTGTGCGTGGTGGGGCGGCGGAGCTCGGTGGGGTTCTAAGCTGGGCCTTCACCTGTTCGGTCCAGTGAAGGGACGCGTACGCCATGGCGATCGAGGTCGGCACGAAGGCGCCGGAGTTCGAGCTCAAGGACAACCACGGCCGCACCGTGAGGCTCTCCGACTACCAGGGCGAGAAGAACGTGGTCCTGCTCTTCTACCCCTTCGCCTTCACCGGCGTCTGCACCGGCGAACTGCGCGAGCTGCGCGACAACCTGCCGACGTTCGTCAACGACGACACCCAGCTCCTCGCCGTCTCCACCGACTCGATCCACACCCTGCGCGTCTTCGCCGACCAGGAGGGTCTGGAGTACCCGCTCCTCTCCGACTTCTGGAAGCACGGCGAGGCCTCCCGGGCCTACGGGGTCTTCGACGAGGACAAGGGCTGCGCGGTGCGCGGCACGTTCATCATCGACAAGGAGGGCGTCGTCCGCTGGACCGTCGTCAACGCCCTTCCGGACGCCCGGGACCTCGACGACTACCTCAAGGCGCTCGACACTCTCTGAACATCGGGGTGAATCGCCTGTCCAGGCCGGGAACCCCTCACTAGGATCCAGACGTTGATCCGATGCCAACGCACGACGGGGGCGCTGCCCCTGGAAACCACATGGAGGGACTCGTGGGAGTCAGCCTCAGCAAGGGCGGCAACGTCTCGCTGACCAAGGAGGCCCCTGGCCTGACCGCCGTCACCGTCGGTCTGGGCTGGGACGTCCGTACCACCACCGGGACGGACTTCGACCTCGACGCCAGCGCCATTCTGGTCAGCGCGGAGGGCAAGGTCCGCAACGACCAGGACTTCGTGTTCTTCAACAACCTGAAGAGCGCCGACGGCTCGGTCGAGCACACCGGTGACAACCTCACCGGTGAGGGCGAGGGCGACGACGAGCAGGTCAAGGTCAGCCTGGCCACGGTGCCCGCCGATGTCGCCAAGATCGTCTTCCCGGTGTCGATCTACGACGCCGAGAACCGCCAGCAGTCCTTCGGCCAGGTGCGCAACGCGTTCATCCGCGTCGTGAACCAGGCCGGCGGTGCCGAGATCGCCCGGTACGACCTCTCCGAGGACGCCTCGACCGAGACGGCCATGGTCTTCGGTGAGCTGTACCGCAACGGCGACGAGTGGAAGTTCCGCGCCGTCGGCCAGGGCTACGCCTCGGGCCTGCGCGGTATCGCTCAGGACTTCGGCGTCAACGTCTGACCGACCGACCGACAGACAGACAGTCCCGTCCGGCGTCGCACGTTCCGTGCGGCGCCGGACGTGCCTCATCAGTACGACCATCGCAGTATCACCGGGGAGGAACACACATGGGCGTCACGCTCGCCAAGGGAGGCAACGTCTCCCTCTCCAAGGCCGCACCCAACCTCACCCAGGTGCTGGTCGGCCTCGGATGGGACGCGCGCTCCACCACCGGAGCGCCCTTCGACCTCGACGCCAGCGCCCTGCTGTGCCAGTCGGGACGGGTGCTCGGTGACGAGTACTTCGTCTTCTACAACAACCTCACGAGCCCCGAAGGCTCCGTCGAGCACACGGGCGACAACCTCACCGGCGAGGGTGACGGTGACGACGAGTCCCTGATCGTGGACCTGATCAACGTCCCGGCCCACTGCGACAAGATCGTCTTCCCGGTCTCGATCCACGAGGCCGACAATCGCGGCCAGACCTTCGGCCAGGTCAGCAATGCCTTCATTCGCGTCGTGAACCAGGCCGACGGCCAGGAACTGGCCCGTTACGACCTCTCCGAGGACGCCTCCACGGAGACCGCGATGATCTTCGGCGAGCTGTACCGGTACGGGGGTGAATGGAAGTTCCGGGCCGTGGGGCAGGGGTACGCGTCCGGACTCCGGGGCATCGCTCTAGACTTCGGGGTCAACGTTTCGTAAAGCAGCGTAATTATCACGATGGGGTAGACAGTGGTACTGAAAACCTTCGGCTGGTCGTTCGCCGTCACGGCGCTCGGACTGGTCGCAGCGGTGCTCTACGGGGGGTGGGAAGCGTTCGGGATCGTCGCGATCCTGTGCATCCTCGAGATCTCGTTGTCCTTCGACAATGCGGTGGTCAACGCCGGAATCCTGAAGAAGATGAATGCCTTCTGGCAGAAGATCTTCCTCACTATCGGAATCCTGATCGCCGTCTTCGGCATGCGCTTGGTCTTCCCCGTCGTGATCGTCGCGATCAGCGCCAAGATCGGCCCCATCGAGGCGGTCGATCTCGCTCTCAACGACGCCGAGCGCTACGAGCAGCTCGTGACCGACGCGCACCCGTCGATCGCGGCGTTCGGCGGGATGTTCCTTTTGATGATCTTCCTCGACTTCATCTTCGAGGAGCGTGACATCAAGTGGCTCGGCTGGCTGGAGCGCCCGCTGGCCAAGCTCGGCAAGATCGACATGCTGTCGGTCTGCATCGCCCTGATCGTCCTGGCGATCAGCGCCATGACCTTCGCGACCCAGGCGCACCAGCACGGCGGCACGCACGTCGACAAGGCGGCGACCGTCCTGCTCTCGGGCGTCTTCGGTCTCATCACGTACCTCGTCGTCGGCGGTCTCTCGGGCTACTTCGAGAACAAGCTGGAGGAGGAAGAGGAGCGCGAGCACGAGGCCGAGGAGGAGGCCAGGCGCAGCGGCAAGAAGGTCGGCGTCGTACAGCTGGCCGGCAAGGCCGCCTTCTTCATGTTCCTCTACCTCGAGGTCCTCGACGCGTCGTTCTCGTTCGACGGTGTCATCGGCGCCTTCGCCATCACCAACGACATCGTCCTCATGGCACTCGGCCTCGGCGTCGGCGCGATGTACGTCCGTTCGCTGACGGTCTACCTGGTCCGCCAGGGCACCCTCGACGACTACGTCTATCTGGAGCACGGCGCCCACTACGCCATCGGCGCGCTGGCCGCGATCCTCATGATCTCCATCCGCTACCAGATCCCCGAGGTCGTCACCGGCCTCATCGGTGTCGCCCTGATCGGCTGGTCCTTCTGGTCCTCCATCCGGCGCAACAGGGCGCTGGCGGCGGCCGAGGGGAAAGCCGACTCCTCCGGCAAGACCGAGGTGTCGTCCGGGGTGTGACACGCCGGGCAATGAGGAACGCTTCACTGCGGGGCGGCCGGTGCACCCGGCCGCCCCGCGGCGTCTGACCGGGTTTCGAGTGGGGGGTGGGGCACATGGGCTTCTTCGACGGCCTGTTTCCGGGGAGGGCCGCGCAGTTCGATTCGGGCAGCGCCTCCAGCAACACCATCGACCTCACCAAACGGCGCCCGACGGTCTCCCTGACCAGACAGGGCGCCGCCACCGGCAATCTGCGCGTCAACCTCTCCTGGCGGATGCGCACCTCCGACATCGAGGGCCGCTCGCGCCAGAGCGGCCAACTGCTCCGCCACCCCTCGAAGCTCTTCAAGCCCGAGGTGGTCCAGGCGCACACCCAGAGCATGGTCAACGTCGACCTGGACCTCGGATGCATGTACGAGCTCGCGGACGGCAGCAAGGGCGTGGTGCAGCCGCTCGGCGACTTCTTCGGAGCCCTGAACGCGGCGCCGTACGTGAACCTGAGCGGCGACGACCGCTTCGGCGGCTCGTCCGGCGAGACGATCTTCGTCAACCTCGACCACCGGGACGAGATCGAGCGCCTGCTCTTCTTCGTCTACATCTACGACCAGACCCCGGCCTTCGACCGGACGCACGCCAAGGTCACGCTCTACCCCAGCAACGGTCCGCGGATCGAGATCGATCTGGACGAGCGTGCCCCGCAGGCCCGCTCCTGCGCGGTCTTCACCGTCGAGAAGGTCAAGGACGAGCTGATCGTCCGCCGTCAGGTGAAGTTCGTGTACGGCTTCCAGGCGGAGCTGGACCGGCTGTACGGATGGGGCCTGCAGTGGGGGCGCGGCTACAAGACCAAGGCGTAGGAGATGCGCTTACGGGCGGACGAACTGCGGGCCCATCGGCGGCATCCGGAAGTTCGGGTCCGGGGCGGGCGCGGCGGCCGCCGCGGGCTGGGGGTAGCCGTACGCCGGCCGGTCGGACGCGACCGGCTGCGGGTAGCCGTAGGCCGGTACGGGTGCCGGGGGACTGGTCGGCTGGGGCGGTACGGCCACGGGCGGATGGACGACGGTCGCGTCGGCGTCCGTGACGGGCGCGGCGGGCGGAGTGGTGCGAGTGGCCGGATCCAGTCCCTCGGGAGCGCCGGATCCGGGAGCGCCGGATCCGCCCGCGCCGTCGGCGGCCACGGAGCCGTCGGCCCCCTCGGAACCCTCGGCCCCGTCGTCGACGGAGATCCCGAAGTCGGTGGCGAGCCCGACGAGCCCGGTCGGGTAGCCCTGCCCCACCGCCCGGAACTTCCAGCCGTCCCCACGCCGGTACAGCTCGCCGCAGATGATGGCCGTCTCCTCGCCCGTCTCCGCCTTCACATCGAAGAGGGCCAGCGGCTCCCGGTCTGGCGCACTCGCGTCGTACAGCAGAATCCGCAGGTCAGAGACCGATCGGAAGGTGTCGCCGTCCGAGGAGGCAGCGATCACGACCTGGTCGACCGTCGGGTCGAGCCCGCCGAGATCCGCCTCGACAGTGTCGGTCAGCCCCTCCGTCACCCGCTTCTTGGGCAGGCGGCGTACCAGGCCGGAGGGGTGGCGCGGCTGGTTGTAGAAGACGAAGTCCTCATCGGAGCGCACGCGCCCGTCGGCGCCCAGCAGCAGCGCCGAGGCGTCGACGTCGGGGACCCCGGGGCCCGGGGTCCAGCGGAGCACGGCCCGTACGGCCGCGGTGTCGAGAGGGACGTTGGAGCCCTTCAGCATCGCGTGCGTCATGACCGTCATCCTGCCTTCCCTGCTGTCCGCCGGACAACGCGGGGGCCCTACCGATCCGCGCGTCGTGCCAGCTCGCGAAGTGCGCGGCATGCGCCGGATGCGGACGAGTTACCTGGATTTCATACTCGAAGGGAACTACGGACACCCGCACCTACGTACTATTACCGGCCACATGTCGTCACGGCCACAGAGGCAGTCGGGGGAGTCACATTGCGTCATTTCGGGCACATCCCGTCCGCCAGGCGGGCCGGGCTGTTCCACCAGGAGCCGGCCGAGTTCACGGTGGACTCACCTGCGAGCACGCTCGCCGTGGCTCTGGGCGCCACCCTCTACAGCCCGGCCACCCGGCCGCGACTCGCCGACGACGTGCGCAAACAGGCCGCACGCGGCGTCGTCTCCATGGTGCTCTGCCTGGAGGACTCCATCGCCGACGCCGATGTGGAGGCCGCCGAGACGAACCTGGTGAAGCAGTTCGCCGACCTGGCGCGCGGCCTCACGACGGACGATCGCGCCGCCCAGGACGTGCCCCTGCTCTTCATCCGGGTCCGCGAGCCCCACCAGATCACCGATCTGGTCGCCCGCCTCGGCGACGACGTCCGCCTGCTGTCCGGATTCGTGCTGCCGAAGTTCACCGAGACCCGCGGACACGCTTTCCTGGAGGCCCTCACCGCCGCCGAGGAGGCCTGCGGACGGCGACTCTTCGCCATGCCCGTCCTGGAGTCCCCCGAGCTGCTGCACCTGGAGACCCGTGCCGAGACCCTCGCCGGGATCGCCACGACCGTCGACAAGTACCGCCGTCGGGTCCTCGCCCTGCGCCTCGGCGTCACCGACTTCTGCTCCGCCTACGGGCTGCGCCGCTCGCCCGACATGACGGCCTACGACGTCAAGATCGTCGCCCATGTCATCGCCGACGTCGTCAACGTCCTCGGCCGCTCCGACGGCACCGGCTTCACGATCACCGGACCGGTCTGGGAGTACTTCCGGCTCGGCGAGCGCATGTTCAAGCCCCAGCTGCGGCGCAGCCCCTTCCTGGAGGGCCGCGCCGAGGACCTGCGTACCGCCCTCATCGAGCACGACCTCGACGGGCTGCTGCGCGAGATCGAGCTCGACCGGGCCAACGGCCTGCTCGGCAAGACCTGCATCCACCCCACACACGTGGTACCCGTCCACGCGCTCTCCGTGGTCAGTCACGAGGAGTTCAGCGACGCGCAGGACATCGTTCGGCCCGAACGCGGCGGGGGCGGCGTGATGCGTTCCGCGTACACGAACAAGATGAACGAGGTGAAGCCGCATCGCGCGTGGGCCGAGCGGACCCTCCTGCGCGCCGAGGTCTTCGGCGTCGCCAAGGAGGACGTCGGCTTCGTGGATCTGCTCACCGCCGGACTGGCCGGCTGACGGAAGGTGATGGACGACGTGGTGTGGTCGGGAACGTGGGTCGCGGAGCGACTGGGCGTCGAACTGATCGGCGGCGAGGAACTCCCGGGCCTGCTGGGCCTCGCACTGCGCCGCAACCCGAAGCGCGCGCATCTGCTGGTCTCCAACGTGCTCGGCAAGCACGTGCCGCAGCGGCCGAGCGTCGTCTACGACTCCGGGTTCTCGCTCGGCCTGCGGGTCCGTGAGCTGCTCGGGCCGGACGAGGCCGCGCGCAGCGTCGTCCTGGGCTACGCGGAGACCGCCACCGGTCTCGGCCACTCGGTGGCCGACGGGCTGGGCTTCGCGCCCTATCTGCACTCCACCCGCCGGCCCGTCGACGGGGTGACGAGCGCGGGCGGCTTCGAGGAGTCCCACTCGCACGCCACCTCGCACCTCCTGCTCCCCGAGGACCCGAAGCTGCTCGCGGGTGGCGGTACTCCCCCTGGCTCCACCGGGGGGACACCCGCCCGGGCCGAAGGCTCCGGGGGAGGACCGCTCGTCCTCGTCGACGACGAGTTCTCCACCGGCAACACCGTCCTCAACACCATCCGCGACCTGCACGAGCGCTTCCCGCGTGAGCGGTACGTGGTCGTGGCCCTGGTCGACATGCGCTCGGCCGAGGACCTCGGCCGGCTGGAGACCTTCGCCCGCGAGATCGGCGCCCGCGTCGACCTGGTGACCGGCGCGGCCGGCACCGTACGGCTGCCGGAGGGAGTCCTGGAGAAGGGCCAGGCGCTGGTCGCCGCGCACGAGACCGCTCAGGACGCGCCGGGCGCACCGAACGCGCACGGTGCACCGGATGATGCACCTGGCGTGGCCGTACCGGCGCCCAGAGGGCCTCTGACGGCCCCTGTAACGGCCCCTGTACGGGTCGATCTCGGCTGGCCGCCCTCGATACCGGACGGCGGCCGCCACGGCTTCGGCGCGCCCCACGCGGCCGCGCTGAACGACGCCCTCCCGGCCATGACCGAGCGCCTCGGCGCCGCTCTCGGCGGGGCGCGGCGGATCCTCGTCCTCGGCTTCGAGGAGCTGATGTACGCGCCGCTGCGGCTCGCCGTCGCCCTGGAGCGCACCGGCCGGGACGTCTCGTACTCCACGACCACCCGCTCGCCCGTCCTCGCCGTCGACGACCCCGGATACGCCATACGGACCCGGCTCGTCTTCCCCGCCCACGACGAGCCCGCCGACGGGCCCGGTGAGCGGTACGCGTACAACGTCGCCGGTGCCGGCTTCGACGCCGTCGTGGCCGTCGTCGACTCCGTCGCCGACACGCCGGAGCTGCACGCCCCGGACGGCCTGCTGGCCCAGCTCGCGGCCCACATCCCGCACGTGGTGCTCGCGGTCGTCCCGTCGTACGTCCCGGCGCTCGGAGCGCGGCCCGCGACGGAGACCTCACCGGCCCGGTCACGAGCCGCAGAGGTCGCCGACGTCGCCCGGGCTTCCGAGGTCGCCGACGTGGCCCGGGTTTCCGAGGTCGCCGATGTGGCCCGGGCTTCCGAGGCCGCTGATGCCGTCCGGGCCCCGGAAGCCTCCCGAGCCGTACCCGCGCGCGAAGCCATCCGCGCCGTCCCCGCCTACGAGACCGGCGGGGCCGTCCCCGCCCCCGACGCCACCCAAGCTCCCGAAAGGAGCTCCATGCTGCCCGAGCCCCTCCGCGGCCCCGCCTTCTCCTCGTACGCCCCTGAGGAGGTCGGCTGGCTGCTCCAGGACCTCTCGGACGTCGAGCTGGAGGCGCCGACCGAGGAGCGCGAGGAGGCGATCCAGAGCGGCGGCGCCCACTACGCGGAGTCGCTGCCGGTCGAGTACCAGCCGAGCGCCCGATACCAGGAGCTCTTCCACGCCGCCCTGGAGACCTCGGCCGCCCGGATCGCCCGCGCCGTCGGCACCGTCACCGAGACCGTCCTCGCCGAGAGGACCGGCACGCCCGTACTCGTCTCCCTCGCCAGGGCCGGTACCCCGGTCGGCGTCCTGATGCGCCGCTGGGCCCAGGCCCGCCACGGCCTCGAACCGCCCCACTACGCCGTCTCCATCGTCCGTGGCCGCGGTATCGACGCCAACGCGCTGCGCTGGCTCGCCGCCCACCACGACCCGGCCGATGTCGTCTTCGTCGACGGCTGGACCGGAAAGGGCGCCATCACCCGCGAACTCGCCGAAGCGATCCAGGAGTTCGAGCGCGTCGAGAAGATCACCGGCTTCGATCCGGAGATCGCGGTCCTCGCCGACCCCGGCTCGTGCGTGCGCACGTACGGCACCCGTGAGGACTTCCTCATTCCCTCCGCCTGCCTCAACTCGACCGTCTCCGGCCTGATATCGCGTACGGTCCTGCGCGCCGACCTCGTCGGCGCGGACGACTTCCACGGCGGCAAGTTCTACCGCGAGCTGGCCGGCGCCGACGTCTCGAACGCCTTTCTCGACGCCGTCGCTGCCCGCTTCGACGAGGTGGCCGAGGACGTGGCCACGGGAGTGAAGGAACTGCTCGCCGCGGACCGCACCCCCACCTGGGAGGGCTGGGCGGCCGTCGAGCGGATCAGCGAGGAGTACGGCATCCACGACGTCAACCTGGTCAAGCCCGGTGTCGGCGAGACCACCCGGGTCCTGCTGCGCCGCGTCCCCTGGAAGATCCTCGCCCAGCGCGGCGCCGGAGCGGACCTCGCCCACGTGCGCCTCCTCGCCGAACAGCGCGGGGTCCCCGTCGAGGAGGTCGACGGACTCCCGTACACCTGTGTGGGGTTGATCCACCCTCAGTTCACGAGAGGCGCCACGGGCGCCGACGGAAAGGCGGTGGTCTCCCAGTGACCTCGGTGAGCAGCCCCGTGATGGTCGCCAGCGACCTCGACCGTACGCTGATCTACTCCTCCGCGGCCCTCGCGCTCGGCATGCCCGACGCGCAGGCGCCCCGGCTGCTCAGCGTGGAGGTGCACGAGTCCAAGCCGCTGTCCTACATGACCGAGGACGCGGCCGCGCTCCTCGAACGGCTGGGCTCCGAGGCCGTCTTCGTACCCAGCACGACCCGTACGCGCAAGCAGTACCAGCGCATCCAGCTCCCCGGCGTCGCACCGAAGTACGCGATCTGCGCGAACGGCGGGCACATCCTCGTCGACGGAGCAGCCGACCGCGACTGGCACGAGTCCGTGGTGCGCAGGCTCGCCGAGGAGTGCGCGCCGCTGGCCGAGATCCGCGCGTACTTCACCGCCACCACCGACCTTTCCTGGGTACGCAAGCACCGGGTCGCCGAGGACCTGTTCGCGTACCTCGTCGTGGAGCGGGAGCGGATGCCGGAGGAGTGGCTGAAGCGGTTCGGGGAGTGGGCGGAGGACCGCGGCTGGACGGTCTCGCTGCAGGGCCGCAAGGTGTACGCGGTGCCGAAGCCGCTCACGAAGAGCGCGGCGATGCGCGAGGTGGCCCGCCGCTGCGGCGCGGACCTCGTCCTGGCCGCGGGGGACTCGCTGCTCGACGCGGACCTCCTGACGGCCGCCGACCGTGCCTGGCGCCCCGGCCACGGCGAACTCGCGGACACCGCCTGGACCGCCCCGCACCTCGACGTCCTCGCGGAGCGGGGCGTGGCGGCCGGCGAGGAGATCCTCCGCCGCTTCCGGGCGGCCGTGGCCGACCACCGGGCGGCCGTCATCCCGTCGCAACCTCTCAACGGCGCCCCGGCCGCGCTTCCGGACCCGGCCTGAGCAGCGATACGGCCCGCAGGGGAGAGGTGCGGTTTTCCGCAGTGCGGTCGGCGGCGCGGCCGCGCTAGTGCCGCATCAGGCAACGTTCGCCCTGTCGACGACGGCGCGTAGGTGCCGGTCGTCGGCGTGGCGGTTTCGCCAGATGATGTAGCGGCGG
>NZ_JBHUYJ010000113.1:19221-25527 GCF_042668715.1 Streptomyces sp. NPDC057271 | reverse complement strand
CAACGGAGTTCTCCGGGCGGGCAGTCGGCGATGAAACAGGAAGTCTCACGGCGCGAGCCGTAGGAATCCCCTCCCTTCAGGGAGGGGAGCGTCAACCGCGTTCCCGCTCCCTCTCCCTGGCGAACGCCCAGGCGTCGCGCACGATGTCCGCCAGGTCCGGGCGGGACGGAATCCAGCCGAGCCGCTCGCGCGCGGCCTCGGCCGAGGCGACGAGGACGGCGGGGTCGCCGGCCCGGCGCGCGGCCGTGATCTCGGGGACCGGGTGACCGGTCACCTCGCGGACGGTCTCGACGACCTCGCGCACCGAGAAGCCGTTGCCGTTGCCGAGGTTGCAGATCAGGTGCTCGCCGGGGGCCATGGCGTCCAGGGCGAGGAGGTGGGCCTCGGCGAGGTCGGCGACATGGATGTAGTCGCGGACGCAGGTGCCGTCGGGGGTCGCGTAGTCGTCCCCGTACACGCTGATCGCCTCGCGCCTTCCGAGGGCGACGTCGAGGACGAGCGGGATCAGGTGCGACTCGGGGTCGTGGCGCTCGCCGCACGCCCCGTACGCGCCCGCCACGTTGAAGTAGCGCAGCGAGACCGCTGCGAGGCCGTGAGCCGCGCACTCGCCGCCGATCATGTGGTCGACGGCCAGCTTGGAGGCACCGTAGGGGCTCGTCGGGGCCGTCGGCGCGGACTCCGTGACGGGGACGGACTCCGGTTCGCCGTAGGTGGCGGCCGTGGAGGAGAAGACCAGCTTACGGACGCCCGCCGTGCGCATGGCGGCGAGCAGGGCCATCGTTCCGCCGACGTTGTTCTCCCAGTACTTCTCGGGCTTGGCGACCGATTCGCCGACCTGGGAGAAGGCGGCGAAGTGCAGCACGCCGTCGTAGGAGCCGTCCAGCCACTTCGCGGCGTCCTGGACGCGGCCCTCGACGAACTCCGCGCCGGCCGGGACACCTTCGGCGAACCCGGTGGAGAGGTCGTCGAGGACGGTCACCTCGTGGCCCGCCTCGACCAGATGGCGCGCGACCGTGCTCCCCACGTATCCCGCGCCGCCGGTCACCAGGTACTTGCATGTCGCGGCCGTCATGTGGTCGCCACCTCTCGGAGTCGTGCGGCCGCCGCCTCCGGCGGTACGTCGTTCATGAACGCGCCCATGCCGGACTCGGTGCCCGCGAGGTACTTCAGTCTGCCGGGCGCCCGGCGGACGGTGAAAAGCTCCAGGTGCAGCCCGAACTCCTCGCGGTCCTCACCGGTGAACGGCGCCTGGTGCCAGGCGGCGATGTACGGCGTGGGCGGCTCGCCGGGTCCGAAGATCCGGTCGAAGCGCCTCAAGAGTTCCAGATAGATCTGTGGGAAGTCTGTGCGGGCCTTCTCGTCGAGCGCGCGCAGGTCGGGGACCCGGCGCGTCGGGTGGAGGTGGACCTCGTACGGCCAGTGCGCGGCGTACGGCACGAAGGCGATCCAGTGCTCGCTCTCCAGGACCACGCGGACGCCGTCCCCCCTCTCACGGGCGACGACGTCGTCGAAGAGGTTGCGCCCGGTGCGGGTTCGGTGCTCGGCGGCCTGGCGCCGCATCAGGGCCGTGCGGGGGGTGACGTACGGGAAGGCGTAGATCTGGCCGTGGGGGTGGCCGAGGGTGACGCCGATCTCGGCGCCGCGGTTCTCGAAGCAGTAGACCTGGGCGACGCCGGGCAGCTCGGCGAGTTCGGCCGTGCGGTCGGTCCAGGCGGCGAGGACGAGCGCCGCCCGCTCGGGGGTGAGGTCGGCGAAGGAGGCGTCGTGGTCGGAGGTGAAGCAGACGACCTCGCACCGGCCGTTCTCCCCGGCGAGCGAGGGGAAGCGGTTCTCGAAGACGGCGACGTCGTAGTCCGGGGACGGGATCTCGCTGAGTCGCCCGTCGCGGGACGGGCAGAGGGGACACGCGTCAGCCGGCGGGTGGTAGGTCCGGCCCTGACGGTGCGAGGCGACCGCGACCGAGTCCCCGAGCAGCGCGTCGTACCGGATCTCGGAGGCGGAGGAGACGGGGTCGAGCGGACGGGCGTCGAGGGCGTCGCGGACCGTGTCGTCCCGCGCGTCGTAGTAGATGAGCTCGCGCCCGTCGGCGAGGGCGGTGACGGTCTTCTTCACGGGGTGTCCTCAGCGGGGAACCAAACATGACCACACACAAGCAACCACAATCCAACATCCGTAGTCAACGGTGAGCGCGCGTCGCACAGGTTGACGCACGACAGACCAGGCGCACAGGACCTCGGAGGTCCGGGGCCACGCACGCATCAGGCCCCGGATCGGGGCCACGCACGCATCAGACCCGCGGGCGATCCGGCCACGAACACACCAGACCACCCCGGATCGGGGCCACGCACGCATCAGACCCGCGGGCGATCCGGCCACGAACACACCAGACCACCCCGGATCCGGGCCACGCACGGATCAGACCCGGCAGGCGATCCGGCCAGGCACGCACCGGGCCACCGCGGATCCGGCCGCCGCCCTTGCCCGACCCGGGCGACCCGGGCGACCCGGGCGACCCGGGCGACCCGGGGTCCGACTACGGGTACTCGGTGCGGGCACCCGGCACCGGGGCGCGGTCCAGCAGCCCCGTCCGCGCGGCCAGCGCAGCCGCCTCCAGCCGGGAGCCGACCCCCAGCTTCATCAGCACCCGCTGCACATGGGTGCGCGCCGTGCTCGGCGCGATCCCCATCCCGGCGGCGATCAGCCGCGTGTCCTCGCCCTCCGCCACCCGGACGAGGACCTCGA
This sequence comes from Streptomyces sp. NPDC057271, assembly GCF_042668715.1. Taxonomy (NCBI): domain Bacteria; kingdom Bacillati; phylum Actinomycetota; class Actinomycetes; order Kitasatosporales; family Streptomycetaceae; genus Streptomyces; species Streptomyces sp. NPDC057271. The sequence goes on along the minus strand of NZ_JBHUYJ010000113.1, from coordinate 22,785 downwards.
CCTCGCGCGGCGTCAGCATCCGCAGCAGCCGCTGCCCCTCGTCGTCGGGCTGCGCCACCGGGTTGAGCAGCTCCGTGAACGCGCCCTGGAGGAGCTGCGGCGCCACCGCGGACTCCCCCGCGCGCGCCTTGATCAGCGCCCGTTCGACGCCCTCGATGCGCTCGTCGTGCCGTACGTATCCCGAGGCGCCGGCCGCGAAGGCCGCCGCGATCCCGCGCGGCGAGGGCACCGGGCCCAGCACGACCACCGCCACCTGCGGCCGCTCCCGCTTGATCCGTACGATCGGGTCGAAGGTTCCCGGCTGGGCCGGGGCGGCCGTGCCGAGCAGGCACACCTCGGGCGCCCGGCTCACCACCAGCTCCGCGGCGCCCGCGACCGGGGCCGCCGCCGCGAGCACACGGTGCCCGCGCAGTTTCAGTGCCGAGGCCAGCGCCTCGGCGAGCAGTCGGTGGTCGTCGACCACCATGAGCCGCACGCCCATCGAGCAACCCCTCAGTTCCCCCCTGAGGCCGTCCCCCGGCCCCAGTCACTCCGATGACCCGGCAAACTACACGCTTGTCCCCCCAGACTGTCGAATACTCACCCAACAGGGCCCCACGCAAACAGCCCGGCGCGTCGAGTGCGTCGACGCGCCGGGCTGTGCCGGGTACGGGCGTGGGTCAGCCGGTGCCGAACGCCAGTGCCAGGTACTCCTTGTCGTTCGTCGAGGACGACTCGCGCGGCTTGCTCAGGTTGACGGCGGAGATGAACATCCGGCCGTTGGCGTAGAGCATCTCGGAGTAGTCCGCCGAGAAGCTGCCCTCGGCGTCCCGCACCGTCTTGTCCGACGGGTTCTCCAGGAGCAGCGTCGACTTCATGGTGCCACCGTCGATGGAGACGATCTGGCCGCCCTTGTCGTACGGCGGGGCCTTGTACGCGATGATGTTGCCGCCGTCCATGCGCAGCGGGAACAGCGTGTACCGGTCGCCGGCGTCGGCCTTCTCGGGGTTCTGCTTGCCCGTGGTCAGGTCGAACGACAGGATCTCGTTCGTCTCGTCGCCGTACTCACCGGTGGAGCCCTCGTGCTCCTCGGTGGGCAGGTAGAGCCGGCCGTTGCCGACGACGATCTTGCTGCACGTCTCGACCTCGGTGGAGCGGCAACGGCCGGCGAAACGGTCCGCGTTCGCCGCGATCTTGGCCTTCAGCTTGCCGGTCTTCTCGTCGATCGAGAAGAAGTCCGAGATGCCACTGCCGTCGCCGGCCGTGTCGCCGACGTCGGCGGCGACCACGAGCGGCTTGGTGGAGACGACCGACGCGTACTCCACGCCCGTGGGCATCTTGTACTGGGAGATGGGCTGGCCGGTCGTCGGGTTGAGGTTCTGGATGACGACGTACTGGCTGCCGTACGAGCCGCACTTCCGCGCCGCGACGAGGCCTTCGCCACCGCCGTAGCCCATGTCGTAGCAGTTCTGGGCGTTGGCCTGGGGCTTCCAGCGCGGGTTTCCGTTGGCCAGGTCGAAGGCGGCGCCGCCGTCGGTGCCGCCGGCCGCGACGGTCGTGCCGCTGAGCGTGACCTCGCTGAACTTGGCCTTGTCGTCGCCCGCGTTGCCCCCGGTGACGGAGGTGGACCACACCAGCTTGCCGGTGGTCAGGTCGACGACGCCGACCTCGGTGCACGGCTGGTAGAACTTCGGCCCGACGCGCTTGGTCGCCTCGAAGAGGATGGCGGTCTTGTTGTCGGCGGTGGTGTGGCGCGAGGTGCCGCAGACCTGGCCGGGCAGGGGGAGGGTCCAGACCGGCGTGCCCTTGTCGAGGTCGTATCCGACGATCGAGTTGACGCCCGTCTTCACGTACGCCTTCTCGGTGATCCAGGAGCCGCCGACGTCGGTGATGTCCTGGACCTTGGGCTCGGGGAGCTGGAACTTGAGCGTGGCCTGCGTGTTGCCCGGCACCTTCTCCTTGCCGTTGCCGCCGAGGCCGTTGCCGCCCTTGTTCTGCCCCTGGGTCGAGCCGGTGGTGCCGCCCGCGGTGTCGTTCTCCTCACCGCCGCCGGAGGCGGCGTACCAGATCCCGCCGCCGACGATCAGGGCGACGGCGACGACCGCGGCGATGACGATCTGCATCTGCGCGGACAGCTTCCTGCCGCCGCCGGGGGCAACGGGCCCGGGCTGTCCCCCTGGGCCCTGCGGCTGAGTGGGGTACCCGTACGGCTGCTGCGGGTACCCGTACGGCTGCTGCGGCTGTCCCCCTGGGCCCTGCGGCCCGGGAGGTGCCCCCAGCGGGTACCCGTACTGCGGCTGCGTGGGCGGCTGTTGCGGGTACCCGTACTGCGGCTGCGTGGGCGGCTGTCCCCCTGGGCCCTGCGGCCCGGGAGGTGCCCCCAGCGGGTACCCGTACTGCGGCTGCGTCGGCGGCTGCTGCGGGGGGTAGCCGTACGAGGGCTGGGCCTGGGGCTGCTCCGGCGGCGGCGTGGGTGCGCCGAACCCTCCGGGCGGGTCCTGCGGCGCGCCGAACCCGCCCGGCGGCGGCTGGTTGGGCGGCTCGTTCGGCGGCGGGCCGGGCGGCTGGCTGGGCGGCGGAGGTGGCTGTGTCATGGGCGTGCGTACCTCTGAGGTGTGGGAAAGACGGATGAGGGCGGTGTCACTTGCCGAAGGCCAACAGCGTCTCCCTCTTCATCTCCTCGTCGTCGTTCGCGCCCACGACGAGCTGCTGCACAAGGATGTACCGGCCGTCGACGTACAGCGCCGGCGAATCGTGGAAGCGCGATTCCAGGCGCCCGGTCACGCGCGGCAGCCGGAGCGTCTCGACGGGCTTGGTCGCGCCCGGCGCGACGGTGGCCAGCGAACCGGGCTCGTCGAGAACGGCGGCCCTGCGGACGATCAGCGAGCCGCCCTCCATCCGCAACGGCCAGGACCTGCGCCCCGGGAGCCCTTCGATGCGCCGCACGATGTCGCCGGTACGCAGGTCGAAGGCGGCGATCTCGTTGCCCTCGCCCTTGGGCGCTCCATCGATCGCGATATAGACGGTGGTGTCGTCCGCGACGACCTGGCATCGCTGCAGATTGCCCTGATGGACGGTGTCGTCGGAGCACCCCTCGGCATAGAAGCCCGGTCCCTTGAGCGACGTGCGCTTCGTGCCGTCCTCGTTGAGGACGACCATGCCGTGGGTGCCCTGGGCGCGGTTGTTCGCCGAGACGACGAGCGGTCGTACGGACAGGACGTGGTCCACCCGGTAGCCGACGGGAAGCCGGTACTTCCAGCGGGACTTGCCCGTGACCGGATCGACCTCGTGGATCTCCTCCTGCGGCTTCTTCACGTCGTTCGTGCAGGAGACCGCGGCGATGAGCTTCGGACCTCCGGCGTACGCGTAGGGCTGGCACTCGCTCTTCTCCCACCGGCCGAAGAGCTGCTTGCCGTCGCTGAGGCGGTATCCGGTGGAGTACAGGTCCCGGCCCGCGGTGACGGTGCCGCCGCTGATCGCCAGCGAGTAGTCGGTCCCGAAGTCGAAGTTGCCTTCCTTCACGATCTTCCGCTGCCAGCCGGACCTGCCGGCGCGAAGGTCGATCGCCTGGAGGTTGCGGCACTC
>NZ_JBHUYJ010000113.1:0-19211 GCF_042668715.1 Streptomyces sp. NPDC057271 | reverse complement strand
CCTCGTCAACGTCCGCCTGGAGGCGGTCCTTGCGGGCGAGGACGATCTTGCCGTCGGCCGAGACGTCGTGCGACGCACTGCAGATCTCGGTGTCGAGCATCATCCGCCACTTCACCGTGCCGTCGACGACCGAATGGGCCGTGACCGTGCGGTACATGGCGGTGACGAGGGTGTCGCCGACCAGCCAGGGGCCGAAGACGTCGCCGGTGAGCGTGGTGACGTCGATGTCGTTCTTCCGGACCCACAGGACGGAGGCCTCCCCGGGAGCGCGGGCCGCGTTGTAGCGGTCCTTGTCGGCGGCGTCCGGGGCGGGAGGCCCCGAGGGTCCGGCCGTCGGGGTCGCCGTCCCGGAGACGGTGGGGCTCGTGGACGGCTTGGCGTCGGTGCCCCGGGAGCCCTCGTCGCGGTCCAGGGCGTACCAGGTCCCGCCGCCGACGGCGAGGAGCGCCGCCACGGCCGCCGCGATCACGGCGGCCGCGCGGCGCTTCCCGCGGACGGGTGGTGGCGGTGCCTGCGGCGGCACGACGGGGCCGGAGCCCCCGCCTCCGTACGGATTGAGTCGTCCGTACGGCCCGTACGTCGGCGCGGGCGGCTCCGGCTGTTGCGGTGTCGTCATCGGATTCGGCAGGCCCTCACTTGCTGAACGCCATCATCGTCTTGGTCTCCTTCTCCTCCGCGTCGTTACGGGCGCTGACGCGCCCCGCAGCGACGACGAAGGTGCCGCCCGAGTAGACGTAGGCCGGGTTGTAGTAGTCGTCCTCGATCTCGGCCGTCGCCAGCGGGTGCTGCTGGAGGATCTTCGGGGTGCCGCCGGTCGGGGCGATCGTGGCGACCGCGCCGCCCTTGTCGTACATCGCCTTCATGTAGACCACGACCTCCGAACCCTCCATGCGCAGCGGGGTGATCGTGCGCTCGGCGGGGGCGGCGGCGCGCCACTTCTGCTTGCCGGTGTTCAGGTCGAACGCGACGACGGCGTTGGCCTGGCGGTACTCGGAGTCCGTCGCCATGTAGAAGGTGTTGGCGTCGGCGGCCACGCCCTGACAGCCCTGGAGGTTGCGGCCGAAGATGACGAACGCGCCGCCGCCGCAGTCGGGGGCGTACTTGTCGTTGCCGCCCTGGATCTGCGAACGGAGCTTGCCGTCGGGGGTGACGGAGAAGACGGTCCACTTCTTCTCGTCACGCTGCTGGGCGGAGACGACGAGCGGATTCACCGAGTAGACCTTGTCGACCTCCCAGTTGGGCTGGAGCTTGAAGGTCCAGCGGGGCTTGCCCGTGTTCGGGTCGACCTCGCTGATCTGCTCCTGCTTCTTGCTGACGTCGCTCGTACGGCAGCTGGCCGCGGCGATCAGCTTCGCGCCGCCCGCGAACGCGTACGGCTGGCACTGGCCGGTGGCCGGCTTGCCGAAGAGCTGCTTGCCGTCGCTGAGCGAGAAGCCCCAGGAGTTGTTGGTGCCGGCCGCCGTCACGGTGGTGCCGCTGATCGCGAGCGTGATGTCGGAGAGCGAGCTGAAGCCGGTGCCCTTGTCGAGCGTCTTCTTCCATCCCGCCTTGCCGGTCTTCAGGTTGACCTGCTGCAGGACGGTGCAGTCGGCACGGTCGCCGGCCTTGTCGTTGATGCCGATCACGGTCGTGCCGTCGGCGGCGGGCTCGGGGGCCGCGGCGCACACCTCGAAGGGCAGGTCGAGGTGCCACTTGGAGGCGCCGTCGCTGAGGCCGAAGCCGCTGATGCCCTTGTACATGGCCTTGGCGACGACATCGCCGGTGACCCACGGGCCGAAGACGTCGGCGCCGTTGCGGGGCAGGTCGACGTTGTTCTTGAGCAGCCAGTTGATCTTGGCCTCGCCGGGCTTGCGGCCGGCGTTGAGGTCGTCCTCACCGTTGCGCCCCCCGCCGTCGCCGCTGCCGTCGCCCTGGTCGACGGACTCGGAGGGCTTCGGGGTGCCGCTGGTGGCGGTCGGCTTGGCGACCGGCTCGTCCTCCTCGCCACCGCTGAGCGCGAACCAGGTGCCGCCGCCGATGACGAGCGCGGCGGCCACGGCCGCGGCGACGATGACGGCGGGCTTGCCCTTGAACGGGTTCTTGCCGCCGGGGGCGGGCGCCGGGGCCGGGTAGCCGTACTGACCCGGCTGCTGACCGTACGGGCCGGGCTGCTGACCGTAGGGGCCGGGCTGCTGACCGTACGGGCCGGGCTGTTGGGGGTATCCGTAACCGGGCTGCGACGGCTGGCCGTACGGACCCGGCTGTCCCCCCTGGCCCTGCGGCCCGGGCGGTGCCCCCTGCGGGTACCCGTAACCGGGCTGCGGCGCCTGGCCGTACGGGCCCGGTGCGGCGGGCGGGGGCGTCTGAGGAGCCTGCGGCGCCTGCGGCGCCTGCGCCGGGGGAGCCTGGGGCGGCATCGGCGGGGCCTGCGGCGGCATCGGCGGCGGGTTCTGAGCCGGACCCGAGGCCGGGTCCTGAGCCTGATTCTGGTTCGGTGCGCCGAAGCCCGGCGGCTGGTTGCTGGGCGGCTGGGTCATCAGCGCGTTCCCCCTTGATGTGAGCGGGTTTTCTTTCTACCACTCACGGGATGGCGCAAAAGCGACCGGTCCACCCCTTGTTCCCAAGGGAGGACCGGCCCGTGATGCCCTCGTTATGCGTTTCGCACGGCTTCTCTACGCATCCTCCGCCAATTCCAGCCAACGCATCTCCAATTCCTCGCGCTCCCCCGCGAGTTCCCGGAGCTCCGCGTCCAACTTCGCGACCTTCTCGAAGTCGGTGGCGTTCTCGGCGATTTGGGCGTGGAGCCTGGCCTCCTTCTCGGAGACCTTGTCCAGCTGGCGCTCGACCTTCTGCAGTTCCTTCTTCGCGGCGCGCGCGTCGGCGGCCGAGAGACCGGGCTTCGCCTGCGCCGTCGTGGCGGCGGCCGGCGCCGGGACCGCGGCCTCGATCATCTTCTGCCGCCGCTCCAGGTACTCGTCGATACCGCGCGGCAGCATCCGCAGCGTCGCGTCGCCGAGCAGCGCGAAGGTGCGATCGGTGGTGCGCTCGATGAAGAACCGGTCGTGGGAGATGACGACCATGGAGCCCGGCCAGCCGTCGAGGAGGTCCTCCAGCTGGGTCAGGGTCTCGATGTCCAGGTCGTTGGTGGGCTCGTCGAGGAAGAGGACGTTCGGCTCGTCCATGAGGAGGCGCAGCAGCTGCAGCCTGCGCCGCTCGCCGCCGGAGAGGTCGCCGACGGGCGTCCACTGCTTCTCCTTGGAGAAGCCGAACTGCTCGCAGAGCTGACCGGCGGTCATCTCACGGCCCTTGCCGAGGTCGACCCGGTCGCGGATCTGCTGGACGGCCTCCAGGACGCGCAGCGTCGCGGGCAGTTCGGTGACGTCCTGGGAGAGGTAGGCGAGCCGTACGGTCTTGCCGACGACGATCTTGCCGTCCGCGGGCTGCTGCTCGCCCTGGCTGACGGCCGCGTCGGCGAGCGCCCGGAGCAGGGAGGTCTTCCCTGCTCCGTTGACACCGACCAGGCCGATGCGGTCGCCGGGCCCGAGCTGCCAGGTGAGGTGCTTGAGCAGCGTCTTGGGGCCGGCGGTGACGGTGACGTTCTCCAGGTCGAAGACCGTCTTGCCCAGGCGCGCGTTGGCGAACTTCATCAGCTCGGAGGTGTCGCGCGGCGGCGGCACGTCGGCGATCAGCTCGTTGGCGGCCTCGATGCGGTAGCGGGGCTTGGAGGTACGGGCGGGGGCGCCGCGCCGCAGCCAGGCCAGCTCCTTGCGCATCAGGTTCTGCCGCTTGACCTCCTCCGTCGCCGCGATGCGCTCGCGCTCGGCGCGGGCGAAGACGTAGTCGGAGTAGCCGCCCTCGTACTCGTGCACGTCACCGCGCTGCACGTCCCACATGCGGGTGCAGACCTGGTCGAGGAACCAGCGGTCGTGGGTGACGCAGACGAGCGCGGAGCGGCGCTCCTGGAGGTGCTTGGCGAGCCAGGCGATGCCCTCGACGTCGAGGTGGTTGGTGGGCTCGTCGAGGACGATCAGGTCCTGGTCCTCGATGAGGAGCTTGGCGAGCGCGATGCGGCGCCGCTCGCCGCCGGAGAGGGGGCCGATGACCGTGTCGAGACCCTGCTCGAAGCCGGGCAGGTCGAGGCCGCCGAAGAGTCCGGTGAGGACGTCGCGGATCTTGGCGCTGCCGGCCCACTCGTGGTCGGCCATGACGCCGATGACCTCGTGCCGGACGGTGGCCTTCGGGTCGAGGGAGTCGTGCTGCGTGAGCACCCCGAGGCGCAGCCCGCCACTGTGCGTGACACGGCCGGTGTCGGCCTCCTCCAGCTTGGCGAGCATCCGGATGAGGGTCGTCTTGCCGTCGCCGTTGCGGCCCACGACACCGATCCGGTCACCCTCGGAGACGCCGAGCGAGACGCCGTCGAGCAGGGCACGTGTGCCGTACACCTTGCTGACGGCCTCGACATTGACCAGGTTGACGGCCACTTTGACTCCTGTACGGGGGGATGGATCGACGTCCAAGGGTAGACGGCCGGGCCGGTGGGACGGGGCGCGTGATCCCCCCGCCTAGCATCGGGCGAGTGAGCCGCCGTTCTGGGTGACCTTCTCGCTGTACAGCCAGCCCTCGGTCTCCGTGCCCTGGATGCGGGCGTAGATCCACTTGTTGCCCTGGGCGTTGGTCACGTAGCAGTGGTAGTAGACCTTCGTGCCGGTCTTGATCACGGTCACGTAGGAGCACACCGAGTACGGCCCGGTGTAGAGGTGGGAGTTCTGCGACATGTCTCCGTAGCCGTCGCTACGGTTCGAGTGGGCCCAGCCGGTGCACGCCGTCGAGACGGGGGTCGGCTCCTTCACCGTGGGGGTGGGTGTGGGCTTCGCGGACGGGGACGGGGACGCGGACGGCTTCCCGGACGGCTCGGCGCCGCCGCCGGTGGTGGTCGGGGCGGGACGCGACTCCTCGCCCTTGCCCGAGGGGGTGCCGGCCGACGTGCCGTCGGGGCCCATGGACGTCAGGTTTCCGGGGGAGGTCGGGCCGTCGCCTTCGTCGCCCGGGCCGCCGCCGGACAGGTCGCCGTCGGCCGGGGCGCTCGCCGTGGAAGGTGCCGCCGCCGAGCCGCCGCCCGGTTCGTTCTCCGTGTTCATCAGTCCGTAGGCGACCCCGCCGCCGATGAGGACGGTGGCGACGGCGGCCGCGAGGACGGTACGGGTACGGCGCCGACCGGCGCGGACGGTCGCGGTGTCGGCGCGGCTTCCGGGGCCGCCGGGTATGCCGGGGTGCGGGAACGGCTGCGGGACCGGCTGCTGGAACGGCTGCGGGGCGGACTGCTGGAACGGCGCTGTCGCGGCGGGACCGAAGGCGCCGGGCGGGACGGCGGGACCGGGGGCCGGCGCCTGGAGGGGAGCGAAGTGCCGGTCCGGTACCGGAGCCGAGGGCTGCGCCTGTACGGGCGTCTGTACCGGAGCTGAGGGCTGCGCCTGTACGGGCGTCTGCACGGGAGCCGAAAGCTGGGCCTGTACGGGCGCCTGTACCGGAGCCGAGGGCTGCGCCTGTACGGGCGTCTGCACGGGCGTCTGTACGGGAGCCGAAAGCTGGGCCTGTACGGGCGTCTGTACGGCGCCGGGCGGCGGGGTCGGTGTCCCGCCGGCGGCGACCGCCTCCAGCATCTCGCGGGCCCGCGCGGCGTCGGGGCGCTGCTCGGGATCCTTGGCCATCAGTGCCCGCAGCACGGGAGCGAGCGGTCCGGCGCGCCGGGGCTCGGGCAGCTGCTCGCCGACGATGGCCGCCAGCGTGGACCAGACCGAGGTGCGACGGAAGGCCGAGGCGCCCTCCACGGCCGCGTACAGCGTCATGCCGAGCGCCCAGACGTCCGAGGCGGATCCCGGCTGCCGGCCCTGCGCGCGCTCCGGCGGCAGGTAGTCGAGGGAGCCGACGAGCTGACCGCTCTGGGTCAGCTTGGCCAGCGCCTCCTCGCCGGAGTGCTCCATGCTGGCGATGCCGAAGTCGGTGAGCACGACCCTCCCCCAGCCTCCGGCCGGGGAGAGTCCCTTCTCGCTTCGCCCCGCGCGTTCCAGGAGCACGTTCCCCGGCTTGACGTCCCGGTGCAGGACCCCGGCCCGGTGCGCCGCGTCCAGCGCGTCCATCAGCCTGGCGCCGATCGCGGCCACCTCGCGCGGGTCCAGCGGGCCGCGCTCGGTCAGCACCTCGTCGAGGGAGGGGCCGTCGACCAGCTCCATGACGATGACGGGCAGCCCCCGCTCCTCGACGACGTCGTGCACGGTGACCACGCCGCTGTGCCGGATCCGGGCGGCGGCCTGCGCCTCGCGCTCCATCCGTACCCGCAGATCGGCGAGTTCGGCGGGGGAGGCGTCGGTGTAGGCCCGCAGGACCTTGACGGCGACCTCGCGGTTCAGCACCTGGTCCACCGCCCGGGCGACCACTCCCATGCCACCGCGCCCGATCATCGCGGTCACGCGGTAGCGCCCGCCCAGCACCTCGCCGACCAGCTCCGCGCCGTTCGCCCCCGTCACGTGTCACGCTCCGATCCGTCGTACGCCGTCGATGTCGCCCTGTGGAGGGACCAGCGTAGGCCTACGCGGAGGGGCTCCCCCCGACGGCCCCGGACCGACCCCGCGAACCATGACGCACCGTCAGCACGACGCGACGTCAGGGAGTGCGCTGCCCCGGGATCCGCGCGCGGCCCGCCCGTTCGACGAGCAGCCAGCCCACGAGGGCCATCGCGACGGCGGCCGGGGCGGTGACGCGGACGGCGACCAGGGTGGCCGCGTGGCCCTCCAGGAGGCCGCCGAAGCCGGTCATCGACAGGCCGAGGACGCCGAAGAGGGCGAGGGTGACGCCGAGAGCGGCGAGGGGGGCTGATCCGGCGGGCGGGCGATGGGCGGCGGGGCGTTCGAAGCGGCGGAAGGCGGCGACCAGCAGGCCGGTGAGGACGGCCGCGGCGGCGATGCGGAGGGGAACCTGGGCCCACCAGGCGCCGGTTGCGGGCGCGGGCAGCGTCACGTCGAGGGCGAGGAACGCGCCGTACACGCCGAGCATCGCGGTCAGATGCCACAGGAACGCGGTCATGGCGATCCCGTTGGCGGCGACGATCTTCCGCCAGACGCCCGCACGGGCCGCGAACCGGGCGCCCGGGCCCTTCAGCAGCTCCACCGCGCCTACCAGCCAGAGGCCGTGCGCGAGCAGGGCGAGGGTCGGCGGGGCCATGTTCGAGACCTTCTCACCGGGCATCCCGACCATGGAGAGCGGGTACGGCCCGAGGGCGACGAGGAGACCCGCGCCGAGCAGCCCGCCGGCGGCGAGGGCGCCGGGACGGCGGATCATGCCGTCGGCCCTGAGGAAGCCGAGCTGATGGACGGCCAGCCAGACGAACGCGAAGTTGAGGAACTCGACGAACGGCACATCGAACGCGAACCGCAGCACGTCCACGGCGACCGCCCCGCCCGCGAGCGCGGCGAAGGCGCCCCGGCCCCACCTCTCGTGGAGCCTCAGGAGCGGCGGCGTGAACGCCACCATGGCGAGGTAGATCCCGATGAACCAGAGAGGCTGGGTGACGAGCCGCAGCGCGACCCCGGTCAGCCCCCCGTCCGCACCGAGCAGCTGGATCACGAGCGCGGCGCTCCCCCACACGGCGACGAACACCATCGTCGGGCGCAGGAGCCGCTGGAGCCGGGCGCGCAGGAAGGCGGCGTAGGCGGGGCGCGAGCGGTAGGCGAGGGCGTGGGAGAAGCCGCCCACGAAGAAGAAGACGGGCATGACCTGCAGCGCCCAGGTCACGACCTGGAGTTCCGGCACGACCACCAGCAGGTTTCCCACCTGCCCGTCGGCCCCCACGGCGGCCATCAGCCAGTGGCCGAGGACCACGACCCCGAGCGAGGCGACCCGCAGCAGGTCGACGTAGCGGTCCCGCGTCGCGGGGGTGGCGGCGGCGAGTTCCCGAGCGCTGATTCCCATGCGGGTACAGTCCCGCCCGGAGGCGGGCCCCCGGCAGCGCTCGGATACTCAACTCGGTTCTGAGTACGGGCCGACCGGCCCCACCTCGCGCCGTGCATGTGTCCGACACCGACCGCCGGAACCTGTCGCGCATCCCCGTACGCCCCGACGGGACGCACACGGTCGTGCGCACGGAGGGGGACGGGCCGTCCGACCCGACGTCCGTGGCGGTGCGCGGGAGGACCGTCCACGTGACCAGCGCGTCCTTCCTCAGGGAGACACCGGACCCGAACCCGCTCCTGGCCACGCTGAGGAAGCGCCGGCCGGCTGCCCGCCCACGCCGAGGGAGGGCTAGGTCGTGTCGTCAAAGTCCCGGCTGCCCGGCGGCGCCTGGCACGCACGCTCGCCGCGTTGTCGGTCGTCGGCGCAGCCCGCTGCGCTCTCCTCCCTCCGCTCACGCTCCCCCAAGCTCTCGGCTGCGCTCGAGCAGGGGGACCCCCATGACGCCGCCGGGCCCGCCCTTCGGGCGGACGACGCTACTTCGACGACACTCCCTGGCGGACCGTCGCGCCCGGCGCCGGCGACGTGGCCACGCGGGCCGTGCGGCAGGTGCCGGAGGCCATCAGGGCGTCGGCGACGGCGCGGGCCGCGTCCTCGTCCTTCACCAGGAACGCGGTCGTCGGGCCCGAGCCCGACACCAGGGCAGCCAGGGCGCCGGCGGCCGTGCCGGCCTCCAGGGTGGCGTTCAGGGCGGGCCGCAGGGAGACGGCGGCCGGCTGGAGGTCGTTGGCCAGGGCACCGGCCAGCGCGGTCGTGTCGCCGGTGCGCAAGGCGTCCAGGAGCGCCGGGGAGGCGGCGGGCTCGGGGACGGCGACCCCCTCGGTGAGGCGGTCGAACTCGCCGAACACCACGGGCGTCGACAGCCCGCCGTCGGCGACGGCGAAGACCCAGTGGAACGTGCCGCCCACCGGCAGCTCCGTCAGCCTCTCGCCCCGGCCGAGACCGAGCGCCGCGCCGCCGACCAGGCTGAACGGCACGTCGCTGCCGAGTTCGGCGCAGATCTCCAGGAGTTCGGCGCGGGAGGAGTCCAGGCCCCACAGCGCGTCGCACGCGAGCAGCGCGCCCGCTCCGTCCGCGCTGCCGCCCGCCATGCCGCCGGCGACGGGGATGTCCTTGGCGATGTGGAGGTGCACGTCCGGGGAGATCCCGTGCCGGGCGGCGAGCAGCTCCGCCGCGCGCGCGGCCAGGTTGGTCCGGTCCAGCGGCACCTTGTCGGCGTCGCGGCCCTCGCAGGTGACGGTCAGCTCCTCGGCGGGCGTCGCGGTCACCTCGTCGTACAGCGAGACGGCGAGGAAGACGTTGGCCAGGTCGTGGAAGCCGTCCGGGCGCGCCGCGCCGACCGCCAGCTGGACGTTGACCTTGGCGGGCACCCGCACGGTGACGCTCCGCCCCGCGGCGGAACCCGCGGCGCGGCTCGCGCCCGCACCGCTGCCGTCGAGGACGCCCCGCTCGGCACCGGCACCGGCACCGGGCCGCGTGCGCTCGTCGGCCGTGCTCCCGTCCGCGCCCGCGCCCTGTCCCGTGCCCACCGGACCCGTACCGCTCACGCCTTCGCCTCCGCGATCCTCGCGAACTCCTCCACCGTCAGGGCCTCGCCCCGGGCCTGCGGGGAGATGCCCGCCTTGACCAGGGCCTCCTCAGCCGCCGCGGGCGAGCCCGCCCAGCCGGCGAGCGCGGCCCGCAGGGTCTTGCGGCGCTGCGCGAACGCCGCGTCGACCACCGCGAAGACCTCCGCCTTCGACGCGGTCGTGGCGACCGGCTCCGCACGCCGGACCAGCGAGACGAGGCCCGAGTCGACGTTCGGCGCCGGCCAGAAGACGTTGCGGCCGATCGCACCCGCCCGCTTCACCTCGGCGTACCAGTTCGCCTTCACCGACGGCACGCCGTACACCTTGTTGCCCGGACTGGCCGCCAGCCGGTCCGCGACCTCCGCCTGGACCATCACGAGCGTGCGCTCGATCGTCGGGAAGCGGTCGAGCATGTGCAGCAGGACCGGCACGGCCACGTTGTACGGCAGGTTCGCGACGAGCGCCGTCGGGGCGGGGCCCGGCAGCTCCTGGACGTCCATCGCGTCGGAGTGGACCAGCGCGAAGTGGTCCTTCTTCGCCGGCAGCCGGGCCGCGATCGTCGACGGCAGCGCGCCCGCCAGGATGTCGTCGATCTCGACGGCCGTCACCCGGTCCGCGGCCTCCAGGAGCGCCAGTGTCAGCGAGCCGAGTCCGGGGCCCACCTCCACGACCACGTCGTCGGGGCGCACCTCGGCCGTGCGGACGATCCGCCGCACGGTGTTGGCGTCGATGACGAAGTTCTGGCCCTTCTGCTTCGTGGGGCGCACGCCGAGGACGGCGGCCAGTTCACGGATGTCGGCGGGGCCGAGGAGGGCGTCGGGGCCTTCGGGGCCGGTGGTGGTGCTCACCGGTACAGCCTAACGACCTTGCCCACGACCCCGCTCCCTGTCGCGGGCGAGGTCGTGGCGGCTCACCGGTGGAGCCTTCGGCCGCAGTGCGGCCAGGGGCTCGCACCGCGCTGCACGTAGAGCTTCTTCGCCCGGTACGTCTGCTCCGAGGCCGACGCGTTCTGCGCGACCCCGCTGCCGCCGAGCGAGCGCCAGGTGCCGGGGTCGAACTGGTAGAGCCCGCCGTACGTCCCCGAGGGGTCGACCGCGTTCGGCCGGCCGCCGGACTCGCAGGCGGCGAGCGCGCCCCAGTCGAGCCCGTCCGCGCCCGCGACCGAGGTGGGCAGCGGCCGGGTACCGACCCTCACCTTCCGGCTGACGGGCTCGCGGACGATCTCCTCGCCGGTCTTCCTCGGCTTCTGCCGGACGCCGTTGACGGTCCGCAGGCTGTACGTGACGCGGCGCACGCCCTGGACGCCCTGCCGCTCCACGACCTCCATGCCCGCGAAGAGCTCGGGGTCACGGCTCCGCTCGACCGCGTACGGGATCGGCTCCTCGCGGATCTGCCGGGTGCCGGTGATCCGCAGGACGGTGATCGTCTGGCCGTCGCGCGGGAAGGAGCCGGGCGGTACGGAGGTGGTGTCCTGGCCGGAGAGCGTGATCCCGGCCTCCTCGACGGCCTCGCGGACGGTGGCGGCGTTGGTGCGCAGGGTCCGTTCGCGGCCGTCGGCGAGGAGGGTGACGGTCCGTTCGGTGCGGACGTCGAGGGCGAGGCCCCGGCGGGAGATGGGGGCCGTACGGGAGACGGAGAGGTACGCGCCCTCGGCCCTGACGCCGAGCTGGCGCAGGGCGCCGTCGACGGTCCTGGCGGTGGTCCACACCTGGCGACGCTGCCCGTCGAGGGTGAGGGCGACGGGCCGGCCGTAGCGGACGACGACCTCGTCGCCGCTGGTCAGGGCCGCGCCCGGGGCGGGGGCGACGATGTCGCGCGAGCCGACGGCGAGGCCCTCGTCCGCCAGCAGCTCGTCGACATCGTCGGCGAAGGTGTGCAGGGTGCGCGGGACGCCGTCGACGGAGAGCCGGATCGCCTTGTCGTTGGCGACGAAGGCGCTGGTGCCGCCTGCCAGGAAGGCGACGACGAGAGCTTGCGGGACGATGCGCCGCAGGCTCTCGCCCCGGCCCGTCCTGGCCTTGCGGCGGCGGGCCGCGCGCCGGACCTCGGCGCGCGGGCCCTGGCCCGGTACGAGTACGGCCGCCTGCGTCGGCTGCTCGTGGACGGGCACGGGCGGCGGCCCGGTCGTCGCCGACCTCCGCCCGGCTCGGTGACTGCCCTGGGAAGTACTCACGAGGCCGGGACCCTAGCCCCGGCGGCGGTCACTCTCCCCGACGACCCGACTACAAAACGTAACCGTTATGCATCGGTGACCGAAATCAGTAGTCGAAGGCGCTCGCCGTGTTCACGGCGAGCGCCTCGCAGAGCTCCTCCTCCGTGATCCCGCGCACCGCCGCCATCGCGCGGACGGTGACCGGGATGAGGTACGGCGCGTTCGGCCGGCCCCGGTACGGCGCCGGGGTCAGGAACGGGGCGTCCGTCTCGACCAGGACGAGGTCCAGCGGGGCGACCGCGAGGGCGTCGCGCAGGGGCTGGGCGTTCTTGAAGGTCATGTTGCCGGCGAAGGACATGTAGTAGCCCTTCGCGGCACAGATCTCCGCCATCTCGCCGTCGCCGGAGTAGCAGTGGAAGACGGTCCGCTCCGGCGCGCCCTCCTCGTCGAGGACCCCCAGGACGTCGGCGTGGGCCTCGCGGTCGTGGATCACGAGCGCCTTGCCGTGCCGCTTGGCGATCTCGATGTGCGCGCGGAAGGAGCGCTCCTGGGCCGCCATGCCCTCGGGACCGGTACGAAAGTAGTCGAGGCCGGTCTCGCCGACCGCGCGGACGTGGGGCAGGGCGGCGAGGCGGTCGATCTCGGCGAGCGCGTCGTCCAGTGCGCCGTCCCCGCCCGCCCGTCGACGGGCCCCCTGGCGCGACCAGCCTCCCTCAGGATCCCCGAGCACGATCCGGGGCGCCTCGTTGGGGTGCAGGGCGACGGCGGCGTGCACGTTCTCGTGGGCGGCCGCGGTCTCGGCGGCCCACTGGGAGCCCTTGATGTCACAGCCCACCTGGACGACGGTCGCGACCCCGACGGCGGCGGCCTTGGTGAGGGCCTCCTCGACGGTGCCGGACTGCATGTCCAGGTGCGTGTGGGAATCCGCCACCGGGAGCGGGAGCGGTTCGGGCAGCGGCGGCGGGGCGTCCTTCGAACTCATGGCCCCGATCGTACGAGGGGCCATGGGTTCACGGGCGAACGGCCGGTGCTCGCGGGGGGACGGCCGGTGCTCGCGGAGGCCGGCCGGTCCTCGCGGTGGACGGCTCGGGTCAGTGCCTGCGCCGGAACCGGTGCATGAGGTTCGACAGCCACCCCCGGGGCTCCGCCGTGACGTGCACGGGACCGGGAGCGTCCCCCGCGCCCGGCGCCGGGCGCTCCTCGCGCTCCAGGTCTTGCCCGATCGGACCCGCCAGGCCGATCGGCCCGGCCGGGGTGGCCGGCCTGTGCGGCGTTCCCGGGACGTTCCGGTGATGGGCCTCTTCCCACGAGGCCAGGACCGAGGTGACCTGCCCCGCGCGCATGATGCGGACGACGTGTCCGCCGCAGTTCATGCAGGTCGGACTGGACAGCGGTGAGGGAACCCGCTCACCACCGGCCTTGTAGATGATGAATTCACGGCCGGCGCCGTCGACGTGGTGCTCGATGTCGTACGCCTGCTCCCAGCCGTACCCGCAGCGCATGCAGGCGAAGGCGTACGCCTCATGGGCGACGGGTATGCCGGTGCCGGTGATCTCGCTCATGCCAGCTCCTCTCCACCGACCAGTGGACGCCTTTTCGGGCCGGAGCGCATCAGCGCCGGACGAACCATGGAACGTCCTTTTGCGTTCCCTTGCCCTCAGGCCCTCAGGAGGCCCGCCGCGCGGGTTTCGCTTTGCCTTTCACGATAGCTCTTTACCTTTTCCGGGGCCTGTCGCAGCCGCGTTCTTTGCCGCGACGACGGCATCGAACACCTCGCGCTTGGGCAGGCCCGCGTCGGCGGCGACCGCCGCGATGGCCTCCTTGCGCCGCTCCCCCGCCTCCTCGCGCACCCGCACCCTGCGCACCAGCTCCTCGGCGTCGAGCTCGGCGGGCGCGGCTTCGGGGGCGCCCTCGACGACGACGGTGATCTCACCGCGTACGCCCTCGGCGGCCCACTCCGCCAGCTCGCCCAGGCCGCCGCGCTTGACCTCCTCGTACGTCTTGGTCAGCTCGCGGCAGACGGCGGCGCGGCGCTCGGCGCCGAAGACCTCGGCCATCGCGGCGAGCGTGTCGTCGAGCCGGTGCGGGGCCTCGAAGTAGACGAGCGTCCTGCGCTCGTCGGCGACCTCGCGCAGTCGTCCGAGCCGCTCGCCGGCCTTGCGCGGCAGGAAGCCCTCGAAGCAGAAGCGGTCCACGGGCAGCCCGGAGAGGGCGAGTGCGGTCAGCACGGCGGAGGGGCCGGGCACGGCGGTGACCTTGATGTCCTGCTCGACGGCGGCGGCGACCAGACGGTAGCCGGGGTCGGAGACGGACGGCATGCCCGCGTCGGTGACCAGGAGCACCCGCGCGCCGCCGGCGAGCGCCTCGACCAGCTCGGGCGTACGGGCGGACTCGTTGCCCTCGAAGTACGAGACGACCCGGCCCGAGGTGTGCACGCCGAGGGCGCGGGTCAGGCCGCGCAGCCGCCGGGTGTCCTCCGCCGCGACGATGTCGGCGGTCTCCAGCTCGGCCGCGAGCCGCGGCGGGGCGTCCGCGATGTCCCCGATGGGAGTCCCTGCAAGTACCAGCGTTCCTGTCACATGGGTCATCCTCGCAGCCCGGAGAGGCGACGCGCACAGGCGCGTTCCCTACGATGGCGCGGTGACCAGTACCGCACCCGAGACCCTGCAGGGTCAGCGCGCCGTGGAAGAGCCTCCGTCGTGGCAGCAGCGTCTGCGGCGCTTCGGCTACACGCCCCCCGCCGGGCGCGCCGCCGGACCGGGGCTGCGGGAGCGTCTCGTACCGCCGTACACCCGGCCCTCGCAGGGGATGTGGTCGCTGCTCGGGCTCTCGCAGCGCGCCGGTGACCGGGTGTGGCGGCTGGCCGCCTGGGGCGGTCCGCTGCTCGTCGCTCTGCTCGCGGGGGTCTTGAGGTTCTGGAACCTGGGCAAGCCGCACGCGGTGATATTCGACGAGACGTACTACGCCAAGGACTCCTGGGCGCTGATCAACCAGGGCTACGAGGGGGCGTGGCCGAAGGACGTCGACAAGTCGATCCTGGTCGACCCCGACGCGGTCGCGATCCCCGCCGACCCGGGCTATGTGGTCCATCCGCCGATGGGCAAGTGGGTCATCGGTCTCGGTGAGAAGATCTTCGACTTCACACCGTTCGGCTGGCGCTTCATGGTGGCGCTGCTCGGCACGCTGTCCGTGCTGATGCTGTGCCGGATCGGGCGGCGGCTGTTCCGCTCGACGTTCCTGGGGTGTCTGGCCGGTCTGCTGCTCGCGGTGGACGGCCTGCACTTCGTGATGAGCCGGACGGCACTGCTCGACCAGGTGCTGATGTTCTTCGTGCTCGCCTCCTTCGGCTGTCTGGTCGTGGACCGCGACTGGGCGCGCAGGAAGCTGGCGGGAGCCCTGCCCGTGGACGGGGAGGGGGTCCTCCGGCCGGACGCGGCGGTCGCGGAGACGCTGCGGCTCGGCTGGCGGCCGTGGCGGATCGCGGCGGGCGTCTCGCTGGGGCTCGCGGCGGCGACCAAGTGGAACGGCCTGTACGTGATGGTCGCCTTCGGGCTCCTCACGGTGCTGTGGGACGTGGGCGCCCGGCGTACGGCGGGCGCGTTCCGCCCGTACGCGGCGGTGCTGAGGCGCGACCTGATCCCGGCG
The DNA here is from genome assembly GCF_042668715.1 of Streptomyces sp. NPDC057271. Classification (NCBI taxonomy): domain Bacteria; kingdom Bacillati; phylum Actinomycetota; class Actinomycetes; order Kitasatosporales; family Streptomycetaceae; genus Streptomyces; species Streptomyces sp. NPDC057271. The sequence goes on along the minus strand of NZ_JBHUYJ010000113.1, from coordinate 3,863 downwards.
TTCGTCTCGGTGGTGCCGGTCGCGATCGTCACGTACCTGGTCACGTGGACGGGCTGGATCGTCACGGACAAGGGGTACTTCCGCAACTGGGCGGCGGAGCAGGACAAGGTGAACGGCGGCGGCTTCTGGTCGTGGCTGCCGGACTGGCTGCGGAGCCTGTGGCACTACGAGAGCGAGGTCTACACGTTCCACGTGGGCCTGAACTCACCGCACACGTACGAGTCGAACCCCTGGAGCTGGATCGTCCTGGGCCGCCCTGTCTCGTACTTCTACGAGTCCCCGGCCCCCGGCCGGGCCGGCTGCCCGACGACGGCGACGGAGAAGTGCGCCCAGGAGGTCCTGGCCCTGGGCACGCCGCTGCTGTGGTGGGCGGCGTGCTTCGCGATCCTGTACGTCCTGTGGCGCTGGTTCTTCCGCCGGGACTGGCGCGCGGGCGCGATCGCGTGCGGGATCGCGGCGGGCTGGCTGCCGTGGTTCCTCTACCAGGAACGCACCATCTTCCTTTTCTACGCGGTGGTCTTCGTCCCGTTCCTCTGTCTCGCGGTGACGATGATGATCGGCGCGATGATCGGCCCGGCGGGCTCCTCGGAAAGGCGCCGGACGTTCGGGGCGGTGGCGGCGGGTGTTCTCGTTCTCCTCATCGTGTGGAATTTCATCTACTTCTGGCCGCTGTACACGGGCACGTCGATTCCGCTGGAGCAGTGGCGCAACCGGATGTGGCTCGACACGTGGGTCTAGCTGCTGAGACACCCCAAGAGGGCCCGACTGCCGGTCGGGCCCTCTTGGTCGTTGCCGGTGGCTTCCGGTGGCCATCGGCGGCCCACAGACGGCCCGGGGAGGGCCCCGGAGCGCCTGCCAGCGCTAGCGCGGGCATCTGATCCGTCGGCCGCTGAAGCCACGATCCCGTCGCCTACTCACACGACTCCGCACCAACGTCCCGGCGCAGGGCTTCCACTCGGGTGGCCGCTCGCGGTCGCGGTGCGAACAAGGCAAGGCGAGACTGTGTCAGAGGCGGCGGCCCACCCTCGTGGTGCATGACGGTCGCAGCTCTGTTCAGGAAGGTGGAGACCATGGCGGAGTTGTCCGGCGGGGCGCGGAAAGGTACGACGCGGTCCCACGACAGCCAATGGGTTACCGGCCCGCACTTCTTCGCGGGGGTGGCTCTGGAGTTGAGTGGGACGCTCAGCGTTCTCATGGGCGCCGCCAGCATCGGACAGGCATCCATCTTCAGCGCACCCGGGTACGCCTACCGTTTCGACGTGACGGCCTGGGGCTGGCTGCACGTGGTCATCGGGGTCGTGCTGATCGCTGCGGGGCTGGGGGTGCTGCTCGGCCAGAGCTGGGCCAAGGGCGCCGGTGTGGCGGTGGGTGCGGTGAGCCTCATCAGCCAATTCATGTTCATCCCGTACTACCCGGGGTGGTCGATCATCGTGATGGTCCTCGACCTCGCCGCCATTTGGGCACTGGCAAGATTTAGCGCGACGTAGAGCGCGTCCCTGGCGGGGGCGTGAGCGAAGGAAGGGCGCGGCCGGCCGGCCGCGCCCTTCCTCTATTCCGCCTGTGCCCACTGCACGGCGGTGCCGTAGGCGATGTAGTTGTCGGTGTACATCCCGACCGCGATGATCGACACACCCAGCACACCGTCGGCGCCGTAGTGGCTCGCCCGCCGCTGCATGCTCAGCACGGCCTCCATCGGGGTCGCCCTCCTGTCTCCGGCGGCTACGCCCAGGACGGTGTGCGGGTGGGGCGGTGCGTCCACCGTCGCCGTGTAGAAGCCGATGGCGGCTTCACCCGCGGCCGTCTCCCTCCGCTCTCGTTCTTCGAGTTCCCTCTTCGTCTTTCGGTCCATGGCGCCATCCTCTCGCGACGCGCACGCGTGTTCGGCGGATGTCGAGTGACAGCGACCGGGCCGAGTGCTTGACTGAATGGACTTGTGGGGCTAGCGGGGCTTCTGGGGAGGGGAACCACAGAGATGCGCAGTGGTACGAAAGTCGCGATCGTCGGCGGAGTCTTCGTCGTCGTCGGGAGCGGCGTCGCCTACGGGGGCTACAACCTCTGGCAGGGCATCAGCGGAGGCTCCGGCGGAGGCGTTTCCGCCGCCTCGTCGGAGGAGAGACGGTCCGGGCCCGTCACCGGGGACGAGGTCACCGGCACCGCCGAGGAGTTCCTCGCCGCGTGGGCGGCGGGTGAGCCCGAGCGGGCCGGGCAGCTGACCAACAACCCCGTCGCCGCCGGGCCCGTGGTGGCCGACTTCGGCGTGGGCGCGAAGGTCTCCAAGGCCGAGATCACCGCGGGCACACCGGTCGGCCCGAAGGTGCCGTTCACGGTGAACGCGACCGTCACGTACGAGGGGCAGTCGAAGCCCTGGAGGTACGACTCCGAACTGACCGTCGTGCGCGGTCTCTCCACCGGGCGACCGCTCGTCGACTGGAAGCCGGCGGTCATCCACCCGAAGCTCACCGAGGGCGCGACCCTGCACACCGGTGCCGCGCAGGTCGGCGAGATCAAGGCCGTCGACCGTAAGGGCGTGGAGCTGACGGCGCAGAAGTACCCCTCCCTCGGGCCGATCCTGGAGCAGCTGCGCGAGAAGTACGGGGCGAAGGTCGGCGGGCAGCCGGGGGTCGAGACCTGGATCGAGTCAGGCCCGCAAGGCACCGCGAACACCACGCTCGTGACCCATGTGAAGGGCAGGCCCGGGCGTCTGGAGACGACCATCGACGCGCAGGCGCAGGCGGCGGCCGAGCAGGCGGTGAAGCAGTACGGTCAGGCGTCGGTGGTGGCGGTCAAGCCGTCCACGGGCGAGATCCGGGCGGTCGCCAACAGCCCTTCAGGCGGCTTCAACGCGGCCTTCGAGGGCCGGCAGGCGCCGGGCTCGACCCTGAAGATCGTCACGGCGGCGATGCTCCTGGAGAAGGGGCTCGTCACGGCGAACGGGGTCGCCCCCTGCCCGAAGGAGGTCCGGTACTACACCCGGACCTTCCACAACCTCGACCACTTCGCGCTCGGGAACGTCCCGTTCTCACGGAGCTTCGCCAAGTCCTGCAACACCGCCTTCATCAAGCTGATCGACGACGTGGACGACGACTCGGCGCTCGGCAAGGAGGCCAGGGACGTCTTCGGGATCGGCCTCGACTGGAAGACGGGCGTCCGGTCCGTCGACGGGTCCGTCCCCGAGGAGACGCAGGGCGCGGCGGCGGAGCAGTACATCGGGCAGGGCACCGTGCAGATGAACGCCCTCAACATCGCCTCGATCACCGCCACCGCGAAGTACGGGACCTTCAAGCAGCCGTTCCTGGTGTCGAAGGAGCTGGACGGGCGGACCTTCGCCCAGGCCTCGCGCTCCCTGCCGGACTCGGTCTCCAGCCAGCTGCGGGCGATGATGCGGGCGGCGGCCACCGGCCAAGGCACCGGCGCGAAGGCGATGGCCTCGGTCGGCGGGGTCAAGGGCGCGAAGACCGGATCGGCCGAGGTCGACGGCCAGGCCACCTCCAACAGCTGGTTCGCCGGCTACTCGGACGACCTCGCCTCGGCGGCGGTGGTCAGCGAGGGCGGGCACGGTGGGGACTCGGCGGGCAAGGTCGTGGCGAGCGTGCTGCGGGCGGGCTAGGGCGTGTGGCGAAAGTAGCGCCGTCCGCCCGAAGGGCGGGCCCCGCGGCGTCTGGTGCGTGCGACCGCAAGGCGGAGGGTCGCCCTCGTACCGGGCGTACTCGGACGACCCCGACAACGCGGCGAGCACGCGTGCCAGGCGTCGCGGGGCAGGCGGGACTTTCGCCACACGACCTAAGCTTGACTCTGTCGGTGATCTTGAAGTGGCGGTCAGTTGCCGGTCGTTCGCCATGACTGCGTACGAGGGATTTGAAGTC